>DAIOXG010000055.1:0-11484 GCA_036758085.1 Prevotella sp.
AGAAGGTTGGCAAGGAGCTTTCGTGTCTATTTGAAAGCTTGTGTGCAGAGTTTAAAGCCGCGGAAAACACTTCTTGCAAGTAGCAGAGCCTTCCATGTTATGTCCGTTGACATGAAGCAACGTGCTGCTTTTATCTTTTTTGTTTCCCTGATGTTCAATTCTTTTATGCATTCCTCAGCCTCTTTTTTCAGAGCCTTGTCATGACTGCGGAAGGCGTGCATGAGCAGGGCGAAGGCTTTGTTGGAGAAGAATTTCCGGGTCTTCTCCGTGTCTATTCCGAATTTGTCGGCAAGGCGTATTGACAGGCGTGTGGTGTGGATGACGAAGCGGAACTGGCGGCGCTCGTCTGGCTGGTGAGATACCGAAGAATGTCCTACGCTGTAGTTTAGCGTATTGTCGGGCAAGTATGCCACGTCGCCGTTTGCCGCGAGCATGCAGATGAGTTGCAGGTCTTCGCAGCCGTTGTCGGGATCGTTGAAAAGCTTTGGATCTTCGGCATAGCATTTTTTTATTACGTCTGCACGGTAAAGTGATGTGCAGGTATGTACTACGGGTGCCGTGGTCTGTGTTATGACGGATTCTATTATCTCCCGTCCTTTTGTTATTGGAGCCGGGAAAGGAATGTATGTATTGGCAGTCGTCTTGTGGGTGTCTTCGTTGTAGAAGCTCCAATTGGTATGCACGAGAACCACATTCTTATTGTTTTCCATAATCCTCGCTTCTTTCTCCAACTTATCCTTGTCGGTCCAGAAATCGTCGCCGGCACAGTCGGCTATGTATTTACCTCGGCAGGCGAGCAGACAGTCGTAGTAGTTGTGTATCATTCCCTTGTTTGGAGCCTTAGGCATAAGGCGCACGATATGTGGATAACGTTGTGCATAATCTTCGCAAACGTCTCGTGTTGAGTCGGTTGAACAGTCCTCGCCGATTACTATTTCTATTGGCAGCTGACATTGCTGCATGAGTATAGAGTCGAGTGTCCGGCGGATGGTTTCCTCTTGGTTGTATGTTGCTACTATTACAGATATTTTGTCTTCCATCATTATTTTCTTTCCTTACTTTATATTAATGAATATGCCGAGCTTGTAGACGTTGAGCAATGGCACGACGGGGCGTTTGCCGCTGAGATTCTTTCTTATGATATTTTTTGTGGCATTGAAGAGCAGTTTGCAGAATGCCGTGAGATGCATTCGGCTGAGCTTTTCTTCTGCTTTAATGACTGAGGAGTAGTCGTGGAGTTCTTCTCTAAACAGGTGTAGAGTATGCATTCCGGTTTCCATCTTTCTCACGAAATCTTCGTTCGTCTCAAAGTCGTCGAGCATTATGGGGTTGTCGATGTGGCGGATACGGATATTATTGTCGTGGAGTTGTTTTCCCCACATCACGTCCTCGTAGCCATATCGGCGGAATCGCTCGTCGAATGGTATCTTTATCAGTATATCCCGACGGGTAATGAAATTTGAGGTATTGAAGTTTTGGTATTCCCTCATTTGTCTGTTGGCGGCAGTGTTGCGTGGTTCATATTTCTTCTCCATCCTGTAGCGCAGGTTATGTTGCAGAAGTTGTGGATCGCCACCGATAGACAGTCCGCCACATCCCACCTCCGTTCCGTCGAGTTCAATATATCGGCTGATAAAATCGTTGCGGCAAACACGTCTGTCGCTGTCGAGAAACAGAAGGTATTCGCCCTTAGCTTCGTGTGCGAGGAAATTTCTTATTGCTGCTCTCCCCACATTTTCCTTTCTTGTGATGTATCGGCAGTTGTCGAGTTCGTTTATCCTTTCGTTTTGCTTTATGATGGATAAATCCGTAGAACCGTCGTCGGCAACGATAATTTCATATTTGAATCCGTTGATGTTGATACTCTCAGCCTGTTTGTGTAATGCTTCCACAAGGGGATAACACGAATTGTTGTACGACGGCATGAGTATGGACAATGATTTTATCATAAATGGCAATTTCTTTTTTTTCTTATAACGAACAATTGTATGTTTTATTTTTTTCAGACCGTCATTTTATTTCGTTTATATCAAACGGTCGTAGCGTTTAGCCCAAACGCTCCCGGCGTTTAGCCCAAACGCTGGTAGTATTCCTATCATGCACCAAAGGTGCAACGGTGTAGCACTTTTTTGATACTTTTTCAACGTTATCTTTCTTTTCCCCTTTTAGTGGATTTGCATTTACCCATGACTTCAAATATAATTATTTACTAAAGTTTAAGATTTCCCATAAGCTATATGGTTAGCAGCGTCTTCCCCCCTTGGGGGGATTTAGGGGGGCTTTAGGTAGACTGAAAAACCTCTCTATTTTTGCATATACCACATTATTTTCGTAATTTCGCAGCCAAACTATACATATTTAAAAAGAATAATGAAAAAACTCTTCATAGAAACATACGGCTGCCAGATGAACGTGGCAGACAGTGAGGTGGTTGCCTCTGTTATGCAGATGGCTGGCTACGAACTTTGCGAAAACGAGAATGAGGCTGATGCTATTCTGCTCAATACGTGCAGTATCAGGGAAAACGCCGAAAACAAAATCTACAATAGGCTCGAGACTCTTCATGCCGAGAAGAAGAAGGGACGCAAGCTTATACTCGGTGTGCTCGGCTGCATGGCGGAGAGAGTGAAAGACGACCTTATAGAGAATCACTATGCCAACCTGGTATGCGGACCTGACGGATATCTCACTCTGCCAGACCTGATTGCTCAATGCGAGAACGGCGGAAATGCCATGAACATCGAACTGTCGACGACGGAGACCTACCGCGACATCGTGCCGCAGCGTATCGGTGGCAGTAAGGTGAGCGGATTCGTAAGCATCATGCGAGGATGCAACAACTTCTGCCACTACTGCATTGTGCCGTACACTCGTGGAAGGGAGCGCTCGCGAGACGTGGAGAGTATACTGAAGGAGGTGAGAGACTTGCGCGACCGCGGATTTAAGGAGGTTACGCTCCTGGGACAGAACGTGAACAGCTACGGACTGACGCCTGCCGGAAAACGTATAGAGGGCGGCGTGTCGTTTGCCGAACTGCTGCGCATGGTGGCTCACGAGGCTCCGCAGATGCGCGTGCGCTTCACTACTTCCAATCCGGAGGACATGACGGAGGATATCCTGCATGCCATTGCCGACGAACCGAACATTTGCCGACATATCCATTTCCCGGCTCAGAGCGGAAGTAACAAAATCCTGAAACTCATGAACCGCAAATATACCCGCGAGCAGTATCTCGAGAAGGTTGACGCCATACGCCGCATCATTCCAGGATGCGGACTGACTACCGATATCTTCGTGGGCTACCACGACGAGACGGAAGAGGATCAGCAGCAGACGCTCTCGCTCGTCAGGGAGGTGGGCTTCGACTCTGCCTTTATGTTTAAATATTCTGAGCGACCGGGCACTTATGCTGCCAAGCATCTGCCCGACAACGTTTCGGAGGAGGTTAAGATACAGCGCCTGAACGAACTCATAAAGCTACAGACTGAGGTTAGTGCCGAACAGAACAAAAAGGATGAGGGCAAGGAATTCGACGTGCTCGTGGAGGGCTTCAGCAAGCGAAGCCGCCAGCAGCTCATGGGGCGCACGGAACAGAATAAGGCTGTGGTGTTCGACAAGGGCAACCACCACGTCGGCGAGACCGTGAGAGTGAAGATTACTGGCTCGACAAGTGCCACATTGTTTGGAGAAGTTGTAGAGTAATATGAAAGAATTCTTCCAGATACTGCGCCGCTTCGTGCCGCCATACAAACGTTATCTCGTGCTGACAGTAGTGTTCAACATCCTGTCGGCTGTGCTTAATATCTTCTCGTTTGCAGCTATAATACCTATCTTGCAGATTATCTTCAAGACGGAGAAGGCTGTAACCGTAACACGCCTCATGCCGTGGGACTGGGACAATATGAAGGAGGTGGCGTCGAACAATATGAACTATTACGTTAACTGGCTCATCGGCGACATCGGACCTACTACTACTCTGCTCATCTTGGGACTCTTCCTTGCCGTGATGACCTTCTTGAAGACGGGGGCGTATTTCTTTTCCTCCGCCACGGTGATACCTATACGTACGGGTATCGTGCGCGACATCCGCAACCAGCTATACCGGAAGATTACGTCGCTGCCGCTCGGCTTCTTCTCCGAGGAGCGCAAGGGCGATATCATTGCCCGTATGAGCGGTGATGTGCAGGAGATAGAAAACTCCATTATGAGTTCGCTCGACATGCTTTTCAAGAATCCTATTCTCATTATAGCATACTTCGCCACGCTGCTCGTGATAAGTTGGCAACTCACGCTCTTTACCATCCTCTTCGTGCCGATTATGGGATGGATTATGGGAAAGGTGGGCAGAAAGCTGAAGCGGAAGTCTAAGGAGGCGCAAGCGCTATGGAGCGACACCATGAGTCAGGTGGAGGAGACGCTCGGCGGACTGCGCATTATCAAGGCTTTCTGTGCCGAAGAGAAGATGAACAACAGGTTTGACAAGATTAATTCCGGATACAGAAACCAGATTCTGAAGGTGAACACCCGTCAGCAGATGGCTCATCCGATGAGCGAATTCCTCGGTACGGTGATGATTATCATCGTGTTGTGGTTCGGCGGCATTCTCGTGCTCAACCAGCAGGTGCTCTCCGGTCCTACGTTCATCTACTATCTCGTTATCCTCTACAGCATCATCAATCCACTGAAGGATTTCTCCAAGGCAGGCTACAACATCCCAAAGGGTCTCGCCTCGATGGAACGTGTGGACAAAATTCTGTTGGCGGAAAACGATATTAAGGAGAAGGAGAACCCTGAACACATTAGCAGTTTCAACCATACAATCGAGTTCCGTCATGTATCGTTCAGATACGGCGAACAGTGGGTGCTCAGGGATATCAATCTCACGATAGAGAAGGGAAAGACGGTGGCTCTCGTCGGACAGAGCGGCGGCGGAAAGTCTACTCTCGTCGACCTTATCCCCCGCTACTACGACGTGCAGGAGGGCGAGGTGCTCATCGACGGCATCAACGTGAAGAATCTCGATATCCACGACCTCCGGCAGCTTATCGGCAACGTGAATCAGGAGGCTATCCTCTTCAACGACACCTTCTTCAACAATATCTCATTCGGTGTGGACAATGCTACACCTGAACAGGTGGAGGAGGCGGCACGCATTGCCAATGCCGACGAGTTTATAAAGGCTTCGGAAGATGGATACAACACGAATATCGGCGACCGCGGCGGACGACTGTCCGGCGGACAGCGCCAGCGTGTGAGCATTGCGCGCGCCATCTTGAAGAATCCGCCTATTCTTATCCTCGACGAGGCAACTTCGGCTCTCGACACGGAGAGTGAGCGACTCGTGCAGGATGCTCTCGAGCGACTGATGAAGACGCGCACTACGGTGGCTATTGCACACCGGCTCTCTACTATCAAGAATGCCGACGAGATTTGCGTGCTACACGAGGGACATATCGTGGAACGTGGCACTCACGAGGAACTTATCAACCGCGACGGATACTACAAGAAACTTCACGACATGCAGTCGTAATTATTAGCTACGGCTTACTGCTGTAGGATATGGTTATAATTTAAGAACAAAAAAACTGTTACACTCATGGCATACAAAATAGTCTACGCCTTGTTTTATGCAATTTCCCTGCTCCCTTACAGGGCTTTGTATTGCATCGCCGATTTCTTCTACCTTATTATATATTATATAGTGGGATACAGAAAGAAAGTGGTAAGGAAAAACCTGTGCACTGCTTTTCCTGAGAAAAGCGAGAAAGAACTGAAGGCTATCGAACGAGGATTCTACCGCTGGCTATGCGACTATGCCATGGAAGCAATAAAATTGCTGTCGGTTAGCGACAGCACGCTGCTGAAGCATATTGAGTTCCGCAACGTGGAGGAACTGGAACAGCACTTCGACAAGGGACAGACTTGTGCTGCCATTCTCGGCCATTACTGCAACTGGGAGATGCTTTCGGCTACAGGACTCTCCTTCTCCCGCCATAAGGATGCCGTATGCGGACTTATCTATCACCCACTGCGCAGCAAAATCTTCGATGAACTGTTCCGTTCGCTGCGACATGCCAAGGGCGGTGTGTGCATCCCCAAACAGGACATTCTGCGCTATCTCGTAACATACAGGAGAGAGAAGCGCATGTGGCTCTTCGGATACATCTCCGACCAGTCGCCGAAATGGAACAACATCCATCTATGGCTGCCCTTCCTCAACCACGACACACCTGTCTTCACCGGTGGCGAGCGCATAATGAGGAAGATGAACGATGCCGTATTCTATGTTGACATGGAGCGCCCGCGCCGCGGCAAATACATCTGCACCTTCAAGCTCATCAGCGATGCCCCTGCTTCATTGCCCGACAACGAGATAACGAAACGTTTCTTCCAGATGCTCGAACAGACCGTACGCCGCGACCCCCGCTTCTATCTCTGGAGCCACGACAGATGGAAGAGAACACACGAGGAATATGAAAGAAGATTGATGGGCAGTAGTAAAAAGTAATGTTTCTGATTGACAAGTATTAATTCATGACCTATTATAAAATGAAGGAAGTATACTTTATAATGATATTATCATTTTTCTTTCTGAGAGTATCTTCTCAGAATGTTATATCATATTGTTATGACTCATCTGGCAACCGTATATCCCGTTCCGTTTCTTCAAACGAAAAAAATTAAAGAAATCGGGGAAAAGCAGAAACAATATAGGAAAAACAAAAGAAACTAAGTTATTTTCTATGATGTCGTATGACCATTCTACAAATATGATATCTGTAAATTTAGGCAATACGAATGTAACAGGCACTTTATCGTTAAAGGTTTACACGTTATCCGGTAGTCTGATATACTCTAAGACAAAATCTTCAGCTGTGAATGCTTTTCCTGTGTCTTCAATTCCATCCGGCACTTACATCGCCAGTTTAGAAATAGGCGAGAGACAATATACAATGAAGTTCACTAAAGAATAGCCTATCCCAATGCGAACATATAACCGATTGCGTTTCCTTATTTTATCTTTATCCGTCATTGTGCTTTTGTCTTCAGCAAAAGCCCTTCAGCCCTTTGCGCTCTATAATATGTGCGCAATTGCATCAGACAGCACAGATTCCGGTTCTGCACAATCGTATAGCGATGATATTTTTCAACCTGTACCCCCAACGATTCCCGACAATCCCCAACAATCATTTAACCCAAATGATTTTCTTGATTCGGAATACAGGAAATATCCGTTGCCGCCCGATGTGTCAAGTTTTTCAACTTATCCTGTAGTTAATACTCCCGTAAATACTGACGTTACACAAATAGGCGCAGCGACATTCTGTATCCCGATAGAAGTTCCACTGGGAGTTGGAAAGGTTGTTCCTCAATTGTCCATATCATACAACAGCATGCAGGGAAACGGCATGGCCGGTTTGGGTTGCAGCGTTTCGGGATTGTCTGTCATAACCCGTTCCGTCCGCGACATCTATCATGACCGGAATGCCGGAAGACTGTCGTTCAATGAATACGACGCGCTACGACTTGACGGCAGGCGGCTCATACCGAAAGGCAGCAACATAATGACAGCCGGCAGTGTGTACGTCTTGGAAGACGACCCCTTTACAGAGGTTGTCCTTCATGGCACCAAGGCGGATATATGGTTTGAAGTAAAGACTTCAGACGGCAGAACTTTACTGTATGGCAATACGGAGAACAGCCGTCAGTCAATAGCCCCCTCTTCCGGCAGTCGGTTTGTGAATACCTGGTATATAAGCCGTGTAGAGGACAGCAACGGCAACTACATGACATACAGCTATTTCCACGACAACAACACCATTTATCCGCAGACTCTGTCATACGGCAAGAACACCAATACCTCAGCAGGAGCCGACAATACAGTAAATTTCATTTACGAAGACCGACCTGACAAATGTCCGTATATAGTAAAGGATGTGCAGGGAAGCATGTCAAAACGTCTCCGTTCGATAGAGACAAAAACCGGCGATGCCCTGTACCGACACTTGGAACTTTCCTATAGCACGGATTCAGGCTCAGGTACAAGCCGCCTGAACAGAGTACAGGTATGGCAAAATACCGACAGTCGCCAAAAGCCGATTGATATAGTATGGAGCGACAGTCCCGGTCTGTCTCCGGCTGCCGTTAAGCTCGATGCCGACAGAATGGATATCCCTTTGACGAAAAAGTCTGACCAGCGGTTCTTGACAGGGGATATAAACGGCGACGGAGTGACGGATATTGTGGAATTTGCCAGGGTTGACATTACTACGGGGATCTACAAAACAGACCACAGCAACTATTGCATACCGTATATCTCATCGGTAAACGGTGACGGCACTGTGTCGTATCAGCAGAAACAGTATATCGACATAGGTCCCAGTGTGTCAATAGGCAAATGGAAAGTAAACAACGGTCTGCCTTATCTCTCGGACATAAACGGCGACGGAAGACAGAATCTCGTAATACCGGTATTCAACAGTGTATCGGGTGAGAACATTTTCAGCATGAACATATATTGGGGAAATGCTGACGGATTGTCAGAGGATACAGCTTCCGGCGTTTCGGTGAAACTCGTAAACGCAAAGTCCATGCCTCTTTATGCAAGTGCGGATTTCGACAACGACGGACGAAGCGAGACCCTTGTCATTGAACCTTCGCAAGGCAAGTCAGGCACAAATGTATGCCAGCTGATACCGTATGCCAAAGACGGGGAACAGATAACGCCGCATTATTTTTACATCGTGCTGAATGTCGTTCCGCAACGCCTCTTTACTGCCGACTTCAACGGCGACGGCATGACTGACTTCATGGTTGTACATAAGGACAGATGCTATACTTACATAAACAAAGGCGACGGATATTCGTATTCGGGTTTCGTGTCTCCTGTTGCCGACATCAATGTCAAGTCCTCCGACCTTGTTGACATTGGCGACTTCAACGGCGACGGCATACCTGATGCGGTAATGTTCTCCGGCGGCAAGTTCACCGTTGCAAGCGGCAACGGTGACGGTCATTTCACGTTATGCCCGGCGCAGGCAATAAACGGAATCGACGGGAGCGGCTTCGACGAGAAGCTGTTGCAGACTCTTGTATATGACTTTGACGGCGACGGAAAGAGTGACCTTGTGATGGCGAAGGCCGACAAGAAGAAAGGACACACGCTTTGGCTCCGTTCCTTAGGCACTTCATTCTCGTTGAAAAGGGATGTCCCGTCCGGTCGCAGAACCGATTCAACGACAGGTTACTTTGCTCTCGGCGACTTCAACGGCGACGGATTTGCGGAAGTCTTGAATTATGGCTATGATGCATGGGGCGGTATGGGAAGTGCTGACAACCCGGTCCTTAGAATATATCCAAACAATGTCAGTTCCACAACCAACAAGGTGCAGAGCATAACCGACGGCATGGGCAACTGCGCTTCATTCAGCTACAAGTCTCTCGTTACAGGAGGACTGTACAAAAAACGGAGCGATGCGGAATATCCCATGCTTGACTGCACTGTGCCGCTGAACGTCGTGTCATCCGTAAAAAGAACCAACGGAGCGGTAGGCGAAAACTCTACAGTGTATGGCTACGAAGGACTGAAAGTCCATCTTCAGGGAAAAGGGCTGCTCGGCATGACGCGGACAACAGCGACGAACCAAATCCTTGGAACGGTGCAATCGACGGAAACGACAAAGTGGAACACAGACTATTGTGTTCCCCAACAGACCAGAACCGTTGTAACGACAGGGGACGCAACGGAAACTTCGGAGACAACGGCGGAAGTAACCGACAGGGGGAACAAGGCTCTTTTCGTATATCCGGAAAGTGTAATAACAACAGACGCCGACGGCAACATAACGGAAAAGACGGCTGTATACGATACGGCAAACGGTACTCTGACAACAGCAAGGACTTCTTACAATGACGGTTCGTATGTGCAGACCGAATACGGAGACTATGTCAAGAAGGGGGGCAGGTGGCTTGCACAAAGCATAACGGAAAGGAGAAAGCATGCCGACGACAGGGCGGAATATGTAGACAGAACTAAATTTGGATATGACGAAAGCGGGAATACAGACAGAACTGTGGCACATTCCGGTACATCAAAAGAGCTGTCTACGATATATGTGCAGCGCAACTGGTTTGGCAATGTCATCTCTGTCGCTATGGAAGGTGATGGCGTAGCTGACATATTGAAATATACGGATTACGATAAAACCGGAAGATTTCCAATAAAAGAATATACTGATCCTGAAACGGCAACGAAATCATACAGCTACGATACTTTCGGCAATCTGCTTACGGAAACGGACGACACCGTAGAAGACAATCCGCTCACGACACGCCACAGCTACAACTCTTGGGGACAGGAAGTAAGGACAACCACCACAGAAGGAGCGGAAATAAAGACATGGTACGGGTGGGGACCTGACCTTACAAAAAGATACTACAAGCTCACTTACTGTCTTGGACAGCCATGGCAAAAGACATGGTATGACTCTTGCGGACGCATTGTAAAGACGGAATCCGTTGCCGACGGAGGCATTCTTTCCACCACAGAGACGAAATACGACAGCAAGGGACTTGAGACCGGTACTGTACAGACTTTAGGCAAGCTGTCAGTTTCCACGGAAAGGGAATATGACAGCAGGGGAAGGATAACGTCTGTAAAGTCAAGTTCCGGCAAGAACCTGGCATACTCTTATGCCAACCGCCGTGTTACCGTTACGGACAACGGACGTACTACAGTCAAGGAATATGACGCACAGGGGAATGTCCGCAAGATGACGGATCCGCTGACAACTGTTGAATACAGATATTTCTCAAGCGGGAAGCCGGGTGAAGTGTCATGCAGCGGCAACGTCGTCAGGATGGAATACGACGAGGCCGGCAACCGCACTCTGCTTGACGATCCCGATGCCGGCAAGACGACAAGCGTTTACGATGCTGAGGGAAAGATACAGAGCCAGACGGACGGAAGGGGAATAAAACTCTCTTTCAGCTATGATGACTGGGGAAGGCTTTCGAGCCGGTCCGGAGCGTCAACGGACATTGTGTACAGCTATGACAGGTACGACAATGTCGTCAGTGCTGTCCATGGCGGAAACCGCATGGTTCCCGTATATGACAGATACAACCGCATCATAGCTGAAAACCGCTATTTCAACGACGGGGAGACACAGGTTCACAAATACGAATACGACAAGTTCAACAATATAACTAAAGAAACTTTTCCCGGCGGAATCTCTGTTGACTACACATACGATGCTTACGGAAACTGCACGGCGTACATAATTGACGGAGACACGGTTTGGGCTGAAAAGGGAAATGACGGACTGACTTTAAGGGAATCTTTATTTGGCGATAAACTGAAAAGAACGAAAGTTCTCGACAACTGCGGATATCTGAAGCAACTTGACCTGTATAAGGCAGACAAACGTCTGCGCGGCATGAAATACAAGTATGACGGGGCGACGGGAAACATGACCAGTCGCG
>DAIOXG010000056.1:0-11468 GCA_036758085.1 Prevotella sp.
AAACTATGGGATTAGTAGAAGCTGTAAAAAGCGTGTTTGGCAATTATGCCACTTTCAGCGGACGTGCAAGGCGTTCGGAGTATTTGTTTTTCTACCTGTTTAACGTGATTGCCGTGTTCGCATTCGTGATAATAGGAGCATTACTCGGAGCTATCTTCGGAGGCAGCGAAGGGGCTGCCGGCGGACTTGCCATTGGCTATGTGCTCTACATATTGTATGGTCTTGCCGTTCTTATACCGAGTCTTGCCGTTACCGTGCGCCGTCTTCACGACACAAACCGCTCCGGATGGAACATCCTGTGGTGTCTGTTGCCGTTTGTCGGTGGCATCGTGCTGCTCGTGTTTATGGTTATGGACAGCTATCCGGGCGAAAACCAGTATGGCGCAAATCCTAAGACGATTGAAACTATATAATATTAACTATATTATTATAAGGAGAGAGAGGTAACCTGCTTGGTTTCCTCTCTCTTTCTTTTTATATGATTCATACTTCAAATTCGTTCTTCCAATCCACGTCTCCAATCCCCTTAAACAATTATCACTATAAGGCTAGGATAACTGGCGTTACCAACACAAACAAACACTTTTATAGACAAAACAAAATATTCTACAATATTTTGTTTGCGATTTTAAAGTTTATTTGTACTTTTGTCGCATATTTACAAATTTCAAAAACTTTTTGTAATCAGTTTTTATAATAAAAGGAACAACTATATAACAAATAAAGAATATATATAAATACAACATAATTTCAATCTTATGAGAATCAACAAGCTTTTACTTTGCGGATTAATCGCATACTCTACAAATATGGCGGCACAGACAGCACCTGTATTCAAGCCGTTTGCAACGAAGTTTAAAACAGCAGAAGCAATCAGTGCCAAAAGTGTGATAAGAAAGGGTATTACAAATGCTGACCCAGACGACATAAAAACACTCCAGACTCCTACTAACATTAAACTTGTCGACCTGTTGACTTCTGTTAGAATGACCTGGGATGCTCTTACGGCGGATGCTCTTAAAGGAGAAACAATAGATCCGGCGAAAGTGAAATACACCATATATAAAATAAAAAAAAATAAGGAAAATGAAGAAGTAGAGATAGATAATGATTGGGATAATGAAGGCGAAGTGACGGGAGAGACGAAATACGACATCCAGACAAATACAGACGAAGGGGAGCCATGGGTTACAACATTTGGTCTGACTGCCGAATACGACAAATACAAGAGCGGCATGGCTATATCGGAATTTCTGCCTGTAGGAAAGGCTTACACGCTGCCATTTACCGACAGTTTCAAGAATGCAGACACGGAAAACTTCTGGTGGACAGACTGCAACAACTATGACGACTACGGACTGCTGACCGATGCTTCTCTGAAATCTGCCGACGGCGACAACGGATGCTTCGGATTTATGGGCTCTGAAGCTGGAGAAGAATGCACTCTCGTATCACATAAAATTGCCATTGGCGGCACTATAAACCCTATGCTCTCCTTCCAGCAATATGTCAGTTCCGACGGCAACGTGCCACTGACTATTGAAGTGGTGAAACCCGACGGGACAACGGAAACCGTGGAAGCAAAAAGCACATCTGTGGTTGCCACTACGGGATGGAGAACGAAGAACGCAAGTCTGAAAAACTTCTCGGGTGAGAGATATATCATCCTAAGATTTAAGTTTACGGCAACTACCGCAAAGGTGCTCACGGCTATCGACAACATCTGCGTGCGCGACGAAAAGGAGAACGACCTCGCCGTGAGCGTCTCTACACCGGAAAAGGTAACAAAGGGACAGAAATTGAAATTCTCTGTTACTGTGGAAAACCTGACGGGCAAAGCATCGCCGGCTTTCACTATCAACGCCGACATCAACGGAACGACGAAGGCTAAGAGCGAGAAAAACGGAACGCTGAAACCGTATGGGAAAAAGACTTATTCTATAGAACAAAACACCTCGTCTATTGAAACGGCTATCGACAATATGCCGATCAACATCACGCTGAAGGTTGACGGCGATGCCGACATGACGAACAATACCGCACAGGTTTCGGTAAGACTGGAAAACACATGGCGCAACGGCGTGGAGAACCTGAAGGCTGACTTTGACGGAACGACCGCTCATCTGTCGTGGAATGAACCTAAAGAGAATGCCAGGACGGTGAACGACGGATTTGAGGATTATGCCCCCTGGGCTACGGCATTCGGCGAGTGGACTCTCGTGGACGTTGACGGGGCTACAAGCGGCGGCGTATACCCGTACTCCGACTATCCGCATCAGGGGGAACCGTTTGCATTCATCGTCATGAACCCGTCGGACATCGGCGAGAGTCTCGAGGCTCACTCCGGAAAGCAGTTCGCCGGGGCACCATACCCGTTTTTTGTGGCTTCTACCGAAACTTACTATCCTGATGCCGACGAATGGCTTATCTCGCCGGAACTATCGGGAAAGGAGCAGACCGTAACTTTCTGGGCAAAGAACCTGAGGACTCAGGACTACAACGGCAACTGGCAGGACAACGACGAGACGTTCTATTTCCTCGGCTCGAAGACTGACACAAATATCAAGTCGTTTACCGACTACTACAACAACGGCATTACTCACAAGTTTGACGTATATGGCGGGGAGTGGACGGAATATAAGGTGCGCATCTCTGAAGGAACGAAATTCTTCGGCATACATCATACCACATCGGGGATGGAGGGAGTGATGCTCATGCTCGACGACTTCACATTTGAACAGGGCGGAACGCCACAGAAATACAATATATACCGCGACGGAAAGCTGGAAACTTCAAGCAACACCACTTCATGCACTA
The DNA here is from genome assembly GCA_036758085.1 of Prevotella sp. Taxonomy (GTDB): domain Bacteria; phylum Bacteroidota; class Bacteroidia; order Bacteroidales; family Bacteroidaceae; genus Prevotella. Next base: position 2,818 of record DAIOXG010000056.1, read on the forward strand.
TCAACGAGAATGAAGTGGGAGAACACACTTTTGCCGTTACCGCCGTATATGCCGACGGCAGCGAATCGGCACCAGTCTACGTATCTGGAACGACGGGCATATCTAATGTGGCGGCGGGCAGTTCTGCTGCCACCGGCAAGGTATACTCCATAAACGGTATTAAGGCAGGCAAACTCAGCAACAATATCAAGCCGGGACTGTATATCGTAAACGGAAAGAAAATAATCATTGAATAAACAGCACACCAACTTTTAATATTCACAACTTATGAACAAAAGATTTTTCACTCTTACTGCTTGCATGGCGATGGCTGCCTGCATCATGGCTAAACCTGTTGACGCCAGCAAAGCTCTTGAATTGGCACAGACTTTCAGCAACAAGGCTGCTGCAAGGGGAATGATGCGTTCTGCCTCGGCAACGGGGAAAATGAGTATCGTATATAAAGCCAACAAGCTGTCGGGCAATGACGCCTACTATTACGTGGCTGAAGCAAGGAATGGCGGATACATTATCGTGAGCGGCGAGGACCGCACGCAGAGCATCATCGGTTTCGTTGACGGCGAGAGATTTGATGCTGCAAACATGCCCGAAAACATGCGTTACTGGCTCGGCGAATTTGAAAGACAGGTGGATTTTCTCGACAAGCATCCTCTGGCTAAACCGATGATTGCAAAGACGGAAGGTAAGGACGCCGTGGAACCGCTGCTCGGAGCTACGGCGTGGAACCAGTCGCCTTACTACAACAAATATACTCCCGACGGGAACTTCCCGATCGGATGCGTGGCGGTGTCGCTCGGACAGATTATGCGCTACTGGCAGTGGCCCGACCATGGCGTGGGGTCGCACTCTTATGTAACAACGACTAACCACTTCGAGGAATCGGCTGACTTCGGTAATACTACATACAATTGGGCGGCTATGACCGACCAGCTGAACTCGGCTTCGACCGACGAGGCTGTTGATGCTGTCGCTACCCTGCTCCACCATGTTGCAGTCAGCGTGGACATGGATTATGCCAAAGGCGGCTCGGGCGCTTTCTCGGAAAAGATGGGACCGGCGATGGCTAACTATTTCCGCTATGATAAGGGCATTCAACTCGTGAAACGAAACTTCTACGACTCGCAGACCTGGATGCAGATGGTAAGAACGGAACTCGACAACGGCAGACCTGTAGTTTATGATGGAGCGACAAGTACTCTGTCGGGACACTCGTTCGTTTGCGACGGATACAACGAGGACGGATTCTACCATATCAACTGGGGATGGGGCGGCAGCGGAAACGGATACTTCCTGCTTAACGCCCTGGCTTACGACTACGTGGACATGTCAACGGGACAGAGCATGAAGGACGGATTCAACTACTATCAGGACATGCTTATCGGATTTAAACCAGACAAGGACGGGTCGTCGGTATACAGACAGCACGAGATGATTTGCGAGGGACTGGGACCTGACTTCGACATCACGCTCGACAAGGGACAGGAGATTAAGGTGATGGCATGCGAGGTGTACAACAATTCTAACACCGACCTCGACGTGGCTGACCTCGCCCTGGTGGTTTACGACAAGGAAAACAATATCGTGGCATCGAAAACACTGTTCAGCGGAATGACTACTGCCGGACAGTATCTCGACACGCTACGTACTACCTTTGCCGTGCCTGCGAACCTTAACGACGGGTCTTATACGGCAAAACTGGAATATAAGGTGAATGGCGAAGACAATTACACTCCGGTGAAGATGACTATCGGCACGGCTAACGAGATTCTCGTAAACGTGGAGGGAGATAAAGTGGAATACTCTACACTGGGAATGGCTAAGCTTAATGTCGTTAAATTTGAAACTGACCCGGAAACACTGACTTCGGATGTGCCGTCAACGATTAAGCTTACTATTAAGAACGAGGGCGGAACGTATGACGGAGCCATGAGCTTCCGACTGAAGATTAAGGGCGACGACGTTACTAAACACTGGTACACTTCGCCTAAACAGGACATCACCATCAATGCCGGCGAGACGAAGGAAATTTCGTTTAGCCAGACTCTGGAACTTGCTGGCGACGACAATTACGAATTTACGCTCTTCAACCGCGAAGACAGCGTGGTATTCTCAAAGATTATCCCGCTCATCGGAAGGGAGAAGGAGCCTGACCTGCAACTCGTAAAAGAGATTTACTTCACTCCACGCGACTACCAGGTGCCTATCAACTGCATGATTCTCAATGCCGAAATCCGCAACGACGGTGGTAAATACGACGGCAAGATGGTAACAAGAATTCTTGACGAGGAGAATTATTTCTGCGACGGGGCAAGTATGGATACTGCCAATGTGGTTATCGAAGGAGGCGAAACGAAGACGGTTAAACTACACGGCACGTACGACCCTAATAAGGATTGGTCGATGAGCAATATTCGTATTGCAACCATTTACGACATTACCGGCAAGAAATATCTTGAACCGCTGAAATACAACATGCATGAGTTTACTTACGGCTCTAAGGACCCGTCGGTTACATGGGAACCTGACGACCCTACTACGGCTATTGACAATATCAACCGAAATGCCGACCCGGATGCCGTGATTTCGTTCAACGGCAATGTGCTGACCGTTAATGCCCCGTTCGGCATCCGCAGCGTATCGGTTTATGGTATGGACGGCAGACTTGCCATCCGCCAGTATTCGGGTGGCGACATTGATATCAGCTCTTTGCCACGCGGCTCTTATGTAGCTGTTGCCCAAACGGGGGTTGGACTAAAGGCTATGAAAATAAACAAGGAATAGCGAGGCTCAACCCTACATACATTAGTATGCATCAGCCTCACCTATAAGAAGATAATCCCGGTTTGCATTCTTTTGCAAACCGGGATTTTTTATGCTTAGTATCTATTATGGTTCATCAGGAATATTGAATGATAATATTCCTGAAGATCCTTTATTATTAGTTACTGCTATCCGGCAATGATTCTCAATGCTACCTAATCATAAAGGAACAAAGCGCAAGTCATGCTAAAACACCATTACAGTCATCTCACATCGTTCGATACACACATTCATATCGTTCGGTATGAATGCTCGTATCGTTCGGTATGAATGCTCACACCGAACGGTATGAGATAACAATTTAGCTGCTTTGAGATAACTGTAGATGATAACACGCAGATATGGAGCGCAATGAAAATTTTAAGGTGAAACTTCATAATTTAGCGGACAGTAATAATTGAAAACATAAAAAAACACCACCCATAATATAGATACGGATGGTGGTATAATTAAATTTGTTTGCTTATTTCTTACTTGACAAGTGTGACATCACCTTGTTGTAATACTTCTGCGTGCCACGAACGGAATAGTGCAGTCCACCGTTCCATGAACGAATGGCCTTCTCGATGTTGTTCTCGACATTGTAGAACGACTGCACCAGAAGAAACATCTCCTTTGACTTGGCAAGGTTGAAACGGTCTTTCAGCGTATAGCGTTTCTTGCTCTTGCGCCGCTTCATAATGTTGTTACACTCAGCTACCAATATTGGAGTAATCTGCATTGCCCCTACGGAATTACCGCTGACAGCACGGGTGTTTCCTTCACTCTCTACCTGGATGATGGCATCCATTACTGGAGACCAGTCGAATTCGTTTGTTGTTGGTTCGTCGCCAGCCGCATACACAGCGAATGGCAGACACATGAATAATAATACTAATACAATCTTACTCTCTTTTAAAAACTTCATAATTGTTTGTTTTTGGCATCTGGGCCGTATTGACTGGGCACAACAAAAGCTCTGGTCAATACTCTGAACTTTTTATACTGAACATTATTCCCGCGGATTCAACTTTGAACAAGAGATAAATAGCGTTGATCCTGGATACCAGTTTAATACTATGGCGAAACGCGCTTGAACAATACGTAAGCGGTTACGCCGTTTTTAATTCAAGTGCAAAGGTAGTAATAATAATTGACATGGACAAGTTTTCAAGCGAAAACCTGCCCATATTGTAAATTATTTAAAACAAGAAAACAGTTTTTAATACTACATTCTATGTTTATCAATATACTATTTTCTTGCCGTTATGGATATATATCTGTCCTTTTACAAGAGTCGATGCTCGCTGTCCTGTCAAGGTATAATAGCGATCGGAGTCAAGTGCTTTGTAGGTCATGCCTTGGATTCCCGTTGGGTCGTCTGGGTTGGGACGTGGGGTAATGACATAAGGATTGTCATCGTAGCCTTCTCTCAAGTGCAGGTCTTCAAACTTGTCTATCTCCGTTGATGTCTCGCCGAGCAGTCCGCAGCAATTTAGCACTCCTGTCATTACACGGACGAAGTCGACATGGTCGAGGGCAACGTGCTTGCCGTTATCGTCTACCGCCCAGTCGATATCAAACGAAGAATACAGTTCGTCGTTTGCCGGACAAGCATCTACATATCCGTAGGCATCTGCTGAATAGCGGTACTGCACCCAATAAGGATTACCATTAACGGTGTATTCCACGGCATTTCCGGGAACTCTCGGACCGGTGAATTTCAACTCATCGGCAGTCTCCCACAGCGGCCAGTAAGTCTGACGGTGGGCTGCCATCTTTGGATACCAAAAAGTAGCCCCTGTCCATTCGCCTGTTTTATCACGATTCTCCCATAAAATCTCATGCTTGATATACATATCGCACATCGAACCGGGGAGCGTTGCACTACCCGACTCTGCTGTCGGACGATAATAGGTTATCTCGTTTTTGTGCCACTCCTGGGTGTAATACTCCGAGCCGGCAAGTTCATACCACTGTGCCGTCTCCGGTGTATCTCCCACTCCTACAAAGACAAGTCCTGGCTCTATGGATCCTCCTATTGTTTCCTTACCGTATTTCGGGTCGTCGGCAGCATACATGCCGTTGCCTTTTATCAGCAGGTCAGAGCCTTTCTTGTTCTCCACTGGATGATCAAACTTTACGGTTATATAACCGCCGTAACCTCCGAGGTGTACAAGGTATCCCGGTTTGGAAAGCTGTTCTTCACATGCCTTCAGCACCTGTTCTTTTGTCATTCCCTCCTCCACTTCGGGAAGCAGATTGACAAACTGTCCCGGAGCCGGACAATATTCAAGCACGGAAACCTCTTGGGTCTGTGCATCTGCGTTGCCAGAAAACAATGCCAAAGAAAATAATGGAAGTAAAAGTTTTTTCATACTCTAACAATTTAAATGAAAATGACAACACTTTGCTGAGATGCAGCTTATCTTTGACAAAAGTAAATAAAATATTTCTTCTGGAAAAGAATCAAGAAGAAATATTTATTACATTGCAAGTTTTGCACGCTATTCCATAAAAAGTATCTTTCCTGGATTTATTCCCTCAAGAAGATATTTGTTGAGCAATTCTCCTGATGCAGAAAACTCATACAATCTTCCGTTGGTAACATTTCCGCGTGCGTCGGTAATGTACATATGTGCAGAATATGGTGAAATGAAAATACCGTATGGCGACTGCATATTGTCTATCTCTGTCATCACACCGGAATATCTGCCAAGTCCTTCTTCCACTCTCATCGAGGGCAATTCTACTACGTGCGCACTTATTTCATAGTTGCCTGTAGTATACGAAAAGCTGCTGCCGAGCAAATAGAATTCGTTTCCGTATGCACAGGCATAAGTAGCCGGGTAATCAAAAACTTGAAATTCTTCACTCGCCATATTCAAGACTATACTCTTCGGTGAAATATCATAATTGTCGCCAGCTGAATTGATGCACAGGAACTGTCCATTTCTTACTGTTGCTCCATAAAGATTTATACAACCGGTATCGATGCGCTTCAATTCTTTCATCGTGGAAGCATCAACAACCGATACGGTGGATTCATACGGATGACCGGTTTGAGGCGCATAGCCACCGGTGTTGGCAACGAAGAGTTTTCCGTCATAATACACTATGCCTTCCGGCTCATATCCTACATGGCAGGTATCTACAATTTCTTTTGTCCTTATGTCTATCTTTGCCACATAACCGTTGTCGGCATACGATGTGCAATAGAGATAGCCTTCGCCATCAGATGCAAGACGACGGTTATTGGGGATGTTTTCTGTAGCAGATATTGCTCTGCCGTCAGGATAAATATATTGTATAATGTTCGACCAGTTCACGGAAACGGCAATTAGCGTGTCATTTACCATTATGATATCATTCCCCGTATCTCCAAGATGCATCTTTGGGTTGTTTTTCTGAAACCAGCAGTTGGTAACGATACCATTGTCGACAAGCGAAATTGTGGAGTTGTCGAGACCCCACAGTCCTTCACACAAAACAAGCAACTTATCGCTTGTCTTTGTTGGAGTATCCACAGGAGCATTGTCTGCCGGTTCCAGGGAACATGCCGACAGCATGGCTACAATACTGAGTATATAAATATAGAATCTGTATCTCATCATCTGTACAATTAAAGTTCAAACTTCAAAGTAAATTTCCAGTTCCTTCCCGGCATAGGATATCGTTTCACTACCTCATGCCGAGAGTCGGTTACATTGTTACATTCTATCGTTGTCTGTATCACATTCCCGTTTTTCAAGACAAAACGCTTGTTCAGCTTTAAGTCTACTGTATACCAGTCGCCTAACATGTCGTCGGCATTGTTTGAAAGAAGTGCAAAGCGGTCGCCGGTATACAAGAATGAAGTGCATAGCGAATATGAATCATAAGCCAGATCAAGTATCATCGAAGCTGAATGTAACGGTGAATACGGCACGTAATGCTTATACTCCGGAGAAGCTGGAGTACTATAGTCAAGATCTTTCTGACATGTATAATTCCCGTTTGCCGATAAGGAGAACTTGCGCCATTCGGCATCGTATCCGCCGGAAACGGAAATACCAAGCGATTTCACCTTACCGAAATTCACCATTGACCAGCGAAATTGACTTTTCATAGGGATAGCAACTATCTTGTCGTCAATATTATTATAATATCCATCCACGGCAAGATGAAAATGAAGGTCTTTATAATCTACTCCAGCATCCCATTGCGAAGTGTATTCCGGTTTCAGACTTGTTGTACCAACAAGCGTATAATACAAGTCGTTGAGAGTAGGAGCACGGAAAATCTTCTTGTGGAAAGCACGGAAAATAAAGCGTTTATACTTATATGAAAGCAATAACATCGGAGCAAAGTTACTAAGAGATGCTCCCTCACTCTTCGTATAGTCTTTTATATTTGTATATAGCAAAGCAACATTCGCCTCCAGTCCTTTATATGAAGCGATAAACGAGAGCAGGCTTTTTGAATCTATACGATATACATAATTAAATCTATATACATCGCTATTTAAATCTGTCCACCTTAAATCTGTACTTGCGGTAATAGAAAACCAACTTCTGTTATACGAACCAGCAACTGAGCCATATAAATCCTGCTGGGCATAATGATTATTGCAATACATTGCTGATGCATTTTTCTCTGGATCTTGAAGATAATGCAGGTAATCATACGAATATTTTAAATTGGCACGCAATCCGAAATCACTCCACAATTTTTTATAAGAAGACTGAAAGAAGAAATTCTGATCCCATTGTCTGTCCTTGGAACTCCATTGATCTGACAAGCGCCTAATCACAGGCCCTGGCAATCCCCTTTCTGAATTATAATAATATACATGGGCTGTAAAACCCTTGTAGAAACCTGCTGCTTCCAGTCGATAAAAGGAAATGTCTGAATTTGAACGTCTACCAATAGTATCTTCAGAAGATGACTTGAACTTAAAGTTGTAGTCACCATCCGTATGTTGATATTCGGCATCAACAAAGAAATAGTCTCTTAATGAAAAATATCCTTTCACTTTGTTCAAGCCAAACGAACCATTACCATATTCTATATTAAAAGTAGTACGGTCCGGCTTCTTCGTCTGCATATATACCGTTGCAGCAGATGCATACTCAGATGCCGACTGCAGACGCTCATTCTTATTTGCATTATAAAGAGAAACAGACTCCATGTTAGACAAAGAATACTTTCCCAAATCAACCTGTCCGTTCTGAGCATTCGTAATGCGGATACCATCGAGATAAACTCCAACATGTTGTGAACCAAGAGAACGTACATTGACAGTCTTTAGACCACCCAAACCACCATAGTCCTTAATCTGAACACCAGAAAAGTACTTCAAGGCATCTGCAACCGACGATGTAGACAGATTATGAAGAGTCTCACCGGATATAGTCTGACTCGGAGTGAGATAACGCGGACGCTCCCCAACACAAACGACATTGGAGATATACAGCACCGTGTCATTATAGTTGGTAAGCTTTCGCTGAGCAAAGCCATTGGAAATACTCAACAACAAAAGGCAAATAACAAAAAATCTATTCATAAAGATAAAATATTAGAGAACTTGAGGTACTTAAAGTATTCGGAGAACTCCAAAGACTCCAAAATTTCCAAAGACACCAAGAACTCCAAGGACTCCGAGAACTCCAAAAATCTCAAAGAACTCCCAAAATTCCAAGGACTCCAAGAACACCAAGGACTCCGAGAACTCCAAAATTACTATAACTCAAAATATCCTTCTGCAAACTAAAAAAAATCCCCCGAGGGAAAAATTCCTTCGAGGGACTCTCTATTAAATGAAAAAAGGCGGTTACCTACTCTCCCGCATTGCATTGCAGTACCATCGGCGC
>DAIOXG010000057.1:0-11377 GCA_036758085.1 Prevotella sp.
GCTCTTTGGAAAAAGACCTTGCGGATAAATGGGCGAAAGCTCTACAGGAAATCAATAATTATTTGAGCAACCTACAGGTGAACATTGTAGGCAACAAGATTGTTGATGAACTTCCTGAAGTGGGAGAACCTGGGATTCTGTATTTGGTCATGAATGAAGCGGGAACAGCGTACACCTCATACATTTATGCGAACGACGAATGGGTGAAGCTTGCTGTTATCGACTTCTCAAAGTACGTTCCAATCACACGGAAGGTGAATGAAAAGACTCTTGATACGGATATTGTTCTCACAGCGACGGATATTGGCGGAGATAGGACTAAGGCAACGGGTGAAAATTCACATGCGGAAGGGTCTCAGTGCGAAGCATTGGGCGATTGTACGCACGCAGAAGGGGTTCAAACGAAAGCAAGCGGTGTATTTTCCCATGCGGAGGGAAGCCAAACGCGAGCAAACGGACCAACATCACACGCTGAAGGTGATGGAGCGTGGGCTTCGGGTTTTGCGTCACATGCCGAAGGTTATGGCACGGAAGCCGCAGGGAAATATCAGCACGTACAGGGTAAGCATAATGTTATTGATGAGGCTAACAAGTTTGCGGACATTGTTGGTAACGGAGCAGACATTCTGAACAAATCAAACGCCTACGCCCTTGATTGGGACGGGAACTTGTACCTTAAGGGCGGTGTATACATCAATTGTAATGCAGACTCTACAGGTGGTACAAAGCTGAGTCTTGACGTTGACTCCATCATGGGAGCGATTAAAGACCAATTGTACGAGAAGGTTTATCCAGTGGGTTCTGTTTACATGACAAGCGATGATAATTTCAATCCGGCAGAAGTGTTCGGTGGAACATGGCACCACGTGACAGAAGATGTTTACCTTAAAGCGGTTATGAGCGGTGGTGGTTCCACAGGTGGTTCAACCGATCATGTCATTACATCATCGAACCTTCCACCGCACGTACACGGTATGAAGCATACTCACAACGTGTCGAGTAAGGGCTATTACGCAATTGCGACTCAGAAGACATGGCAGTTTGAAACATTCGGAGGAAAGCTTACCGACCATTCGGAAAGATACAAGGTGCCGATGGTTCGCACGGCAACAAGCAGTAGCCCTTCAGGCGAACAGAGAGATTGTAAAACAACAGGTAGCGCTAGTATTTCGGACACAGGGACAGGTAGCTTTGCAAATACCGCATACCATCCCGGCTATTACGGCGTGCATATCTGGGAACGGAGGGCGTAATGAATCACCCTATCATGTTTACGGTAAGCGATATTTTGTGGTTGGCGGGAGCAATAGTAGCTATTTCAGCCGCAGTAAAAGTAATAGCGGAGTGTATCAATAGAATGCAGAAGCCAAATAAGACACAAGATGAACGAATTGGAAAGCTTGAGAAAAAATCGGTTGCGGATTATGAAAGACTGAATCAGTTAGAAGAGGGAAACGCAATTACACAGCGTGCCCTTTTGGCACTTCTCGCTCATGGAATAGATGGAAACGACATTGAAGCGATGAAACAGGCGAAAGCAGAGCTAACCGACTATCTGATAGGGCGCTGATATAGCCTTATACGGCTCATATTTGCGTTCTGACGGCTTTCAAGTCACCCAAGGTATAATTAGTAAAAGCTCTCACAGAGCGGATTTGGAGGAAGAAATGGACATGACAACTATTACTCAGTATTTCGTACCACAGATTGTGGCTTTCTGTTTGTGCGTAGGTTTTGTAATGAAGCGTTGGCTTCCGATGGATAACAAATGGATTCCAACCGCACTGTTCATCATTGGTATCATTTGTGGAATTGCTACCACAGGAATGACTTTTGACGGTGTTGTATTCGGTGCTGTTTCGGGTCTTGCTTCCGTCGGTCTGAATCAGTCTTTTCAGCAGGCACTGGGACTCAATGTGCGACCGAACATTGAAACGACCGACGATGAAGTACAGGATTTCGAACTGGCAGAAGAAGAGGACGAAGCAGACGAAGAAGGTGAAGATGATGAGTAAAACGATTGCGGTTCAGTGCGGACACGGTGTAAGTACTGACGGCTCCTGGGATTCCGGTTGCGTCTACAAAGGACATACAGAAGCGGCGCTCATGCTGAAAATCACAAAGGCCGCTGTTAAGTATCTGCGGAAGTCGGGTGTAACCGTCATTTCGGATGCCGACCACGGAAACAACAAAAACATGATTGCGGATGTACGGTGGGCGAACAACGTAGGGTGCAAACTCTATGTGTCGATTCACTGCGACTATAGCGGAGCACCGAGGGGTGTAATGCCGCTTTATGTGTCCGGTAGCGGGAAAAATCTGGGAAAGTGCCTTGAAAAATCTATCAAGAAAGACTTGAAAATGAGAAGTAGAGGTGTTCAGAAGAGAACAGACCTTTGGGAACTGAACGGAACGGACATGACGGCTTGCATTCTTGAAACAGGAAGTATCAAGGGCGACTTAGCAACACTCAAGGAAAAGTATGACGCATACGGAAAGGCAATCGCAAAGGGTATTTGTGCATACCTTGGAGTTGCGTTTAAGGAAGGTTCAAAGCCAAAGCCGAAAGATACATACCGTGTCCGTAAAACGTGGAAAGACGCAAAGTCTCAGAAGGGAGCGTTCACAAGTCTTTCTAACGCTAAGAAGTGTGCGGATAAATACGGCTATTCCGTTTTTAACAGCAAGGGAAAGGCGGTGTATCGTGGCAAAAAGTAGGAAGATAAACAGAACTTACGTTGTTATCAAGGCTGATCCACTGCGGGTCAAGCCTTCTTACAAGTCAAAGCTGAAAAAGACTCTCACGGTTGGAACAAAGGTACACGCAACGAAAATTAAAGGTTACTACATCTACGTTCCGGCACTTAAGGGTTGGACGATTTGGAAGGACTCAAAAGGACATAAATATGTCCGTCTTGTGTCCGTTCCGAAAAGCACAAAGGCAGATAAACTGCTGAAGGAACTGAAGGTGATCGCACAGAAGTTAATCAAAGCTGGTGTGAAGTATAATGCTAATCATCCGTGTAAGAGTTTGTCCAGTGCGTTAAAGGGCAAGAGAACGAACTGTGCAACCTTTATCTCTTTCGGATTACAGGAAATCGGCGTTCTTCCAAAGGGAAAATACATTTGGCTTGATACGAAGATTCACGGAACAGGGAAAAACATTATCAAGAAAAAGGCGAAGATTGCCTATCCTCGGAAGAAATGGAAAAAGGCAAAGTTAAAACCCGGTGACATTTGTGGGTTTGCACATAAGCCTCATACGATGGTGTATGTCGGAAAGGATAAGAACGGACATGCCTTGTGGTATTCGGCTGGCGGTTCAGATGTTAAACCGAAAAATCTTGGTCCAAAGAGAAAGCAGAAGTACGAAAACAGAACGGTATATGTGCGAATTCGCTTGAAATAGCGGTGTGGCGGGGCGAATAAAGCCCCGCTTTTCTTATATGCTAAAACAAAAACATACTTACGAAAGGAGTATAAATAATGGGCGGAATAAAGTATGTAAAAACGAAAGCCCCAACTGTGAAAGCACCTACATACAAAGCCCCGGCGGGATATAAGGGAGCGTATGACAAGCAGCTCTCAGGCGCCCTTGATAGTGTCGTAAATTGGAAATACGACCCAACAAAGGACGCTAGCTATCAGTCGTTGGCGAAGCTTTACACTCAGCGTGGAGAACAGGCGGCTAGAAATACAATGGGGGATGCGGCAGCACTTAACGGCGGATTCGGAACGAGCTATGCGGTTAGTGCGGCTCAGCAGTCCAGGAACGACTATAACGCGGAATTTGCCACAAAGGCTATGGAGCTTGAAGATAAAGCGTATAACCGCGCGTCCACTTCATTGTCTGCGCTTAGAGACGCGGACGACACGTCATACGGACGGTACAGAGACAAGGTGTCCGATAACCAGTGGGGATATGAGCAGAAGAATAACAACTATTGGCAGGGTAAAAACTTCAAGGAAGATGCCCTCATGAATCGCCTTAATTACAATGTGAACGTATATCAGGCAAAAAAAAGTAGCTCTTCCGGGGGTCGGAAGTCCTCTCGGAAGAGTAGTGGCGGTGGTAGAAGAAGTAGCGGAAGCACTTATTACTCTCCTAGCACATCGACTTCCACAGGCTCTAGCAGTTCGGGTGGCGGTGGAAAGTCATTTGCCGATAAAGTAATGTCGGCGGCATCCAAACTTCAGAAAAACAAGAAGAAATAGAAAGGGGCATTGCCTTGGGAAAGAAAGATAAGAAAGCATATCAAGCGTATCTAAAAGCCCACAAAGGAAAGGGTTCTTCCGGGAACTCTTTCCTTTCTACTAATACGAACAAAAGCAAGAAGGAAGTAAAAAAGCGTGTAAAGGAAGTCAGGAAGTCTACGCCTAAAAAGAGTGGAAGTCAGGCTTATAGAGAGTATCAGAACATTCACTCGGGGAACGGCTCTACAGGAAACACTTTCCAGTCTACCAACGCAAACAAGAGCAAGAAGGAAGTAAAAAGAAGGGTTCAGAGCGTTTCCACACCTTCTACTTCTTCACAGCGTGATAGTTATGAAGCACGGAAAAAGGCGGCGAACAGTTACCTTAACAGGGAGCGTTCGTCTACTTCTCGTCTCGGAAATACTTTTCAGGCAACAAGGGAAACCGCAACGTATAATCCCGAAAAGCGTGAGAGACAGCAGTCTATCGAGAAAAAGAGAAGAGAGGGTATTCAGGCGGTAGAAAATCGCTATGCGAAAACTTCCAGTCCTTCAAAGCTCCATGATGGCGTTATGTCTGAACAGCAGACGGAACCTATTCACGAAAAACAGGTTAAGATTGAGAATGAAATAACCGAACAGAACAGACAGCGTGCAAAGGACTACATGGAACAGGAGTCCTCGGGGCAGAAACAGCATGAAGGAAAGTTCAACGGAACAAAGAACGCGAATCAGCAAGAAGCGGTTCGTGGAATGGCAGAGGTTAATAAAAATAATCAGGATCGCATTGAAGCAGAAAACGTACGGAAGAATCTTCAGGCGAAACAAAAAGAGAGTGGTTCTAACGGAAGCTCACAGCTTGGAAACAACTTTAACAAGGACGTTAACGCCGTTCGTGAAAGCGTAAAGAATAAATCGGGCAAGTACTACGATGAAGCACAGCGGATTAAGAAGAACGAAGAGACAGAGCGTGCGAACCAGGCGGCTTCATTAAAAAGAATTTCCGACAAGTCGGACAGACAGGTGGAGATTGAGAATCAGAAGAAACTGGAAGAAACACAGAAGCAGCTCTCAAAGAATCGGAGCAAGGAAAAGGTTTCCTACGGTGCTTCACCTATGGAAATGGGCGAACATCAGAACGGTTCTACAGCTTCTCGGAGAATGGATAACAACCGTATTGATTTATCCAATACGAAGCTTGCTCGTGCCGATGAGAGATTAAGTGACGCTACAGTCGGAACAGGAAAGCAGATTGTCGGCGGCTTTGCAAAAACAGCTGGTGACGTTGCGGACGTGTACACAAGACACGGTGGAGCTTCCATCGTCAAGGCAAACAAATTCGAAGAAGATAGATTCATCAATAGTCAGATTCAGCGGAAAGACGTGTCAGAGGACACTAAAAACACGCTTAGAGGGGTCAAGGAGGGCTATAACAACGCAGAAGAGTATATGCGTAGCGGTGGCATGTATAACCCCGGAAAGGCGCTTTATTCAGCCGGAGAGAAGATTCAGGCAAGCGGTGACAAACAGGTTGAGAAGTCCATGGAGGGATTAACTCGTTTCGAGAAGATTCTCATGGGTGCTTATACCTCGGGTCTCGGTACAGCGGCAGATATGAGTTTTGGTCCGTATTGGGCGGTGTCCATGGCGGCTAGAACTTACGGTAACACAAGAGGCAGTGCGGAAGCACAGGGAGCAACAGTCGGTGAAGATAGGCTCTATTCCGTGCTTCAGGCGCTGAAAGAGACAGGTACAGAGTATATGTTCGCTGGTGCCGGTCTTGCAAGCAAGCTCACAGGTGCGGGCGCAGCTCTCGAAAAAACTGGTCTCGGTGCCTTAAAGTCAACTGCACTTGATAGACTCGCCGTAGGTGTGGGAAACAGATTCGGAAATGTTGCGGCTAACGTAGCTTATTCGGGTGCGAAACTTGCCCTTGGAGGAACAGAAGAAGCAACCGAAGAACTTGTAGGCGGTCTTTTGGATGCGCCTATCACAAACCTTTCCTATGGAAATTCCGTAGATGAACGGAGAGAAAAGAGCTATCGTGAAATGCTTCTCAGTGGCTCTGATAACCTTGAAGATAGAATCTCAAATGAGGCGGCACAATACGGAGTCAGCCGTGAAGAACTGGCGAAGGTATACGGCGAAGACATTAACAGTAAAGAGTTCCTGGAAGAGCAGATTCAATCCTATGTTGATTCGGGAATGAGTCAAAAGCAAGCTGCTTCCATGGCAGAGAAAATGCAACAGTACTTATCCGCAAGCATTTCGGGAGACTCTAAAAAGGCGAAGAAGCTTGAAGATGAAATGACGGCAGATTACATGAAGATGGTTTCTGTAAAACAGAAATTTTCCGCATCCGAAACTTTGGATGCCATGGCTTCTGCATACATTATGACAGCGGTAACGGGCGTTGCGACTAACGGTCGTGCTCTTTCCTATGGAGCAAATGTCAGAGACAGCTTGAAGCAAGACTATGTAATGAAGAGCATTAGGGGACTTGATGATAATGTCAGTCCTGAAATTCTCAGGAACGTGCTCTCAGAGAAGGTATCAAGCTACAACACGGCACAGGCAATGGCAGATATTGCGGTAAACGTAGAGGATAGCAAGATTGCCACAAGGGCACAGGCTATCAAGGACACCGCAAACGAGGGAACGGATATTGCCTTGGAGCAGTACGCAGATATGGCACATGCAATCAATGTTCAGATGACAAAGAACTCGGAGTCCATTCAGACTGCACGGAATTTGGCTATGCGGAAAGTTGAGAATGAAAACCTTGACGCTGGGGCAGACAGACTTATTAACGGATCGTCTAAAGTTGCACAGAAGCACGGAGACGAAGTTGTGAAGAGAGTCACCGATACGGCCATTGAAATGAATAAGTCTTTCGATGAAGATAGACAGCTTGATGATGTTCAAATTGGTGATGTGGCAAGAGCGGCGGGAAACCTTGAAACAGGAACGCTTAATCCAGAAGACGTTGAAACCCTCATGTCAAACAAAACAGAAGAGCGTGAAGTGTTCGAAAAGGCGACCGGTGAGAAGTTGCCTCAGATTCTGAACAGCGACGGCACATTGAATGCGGTTGAGACGAACAAAGCGACAAGAGAATATCTCTTTGCAAAGGCGGCAGATAACTTTGTTGCACGTGCACGGGAAGAGAACGAAGTCTACAAGAACGAAGTTCGAGGAAGATATGAATCGGAGTATTCTAACAACATGGGTTCTATCGGTCAGAGCGTAGTTCAGGAGATTTCGAACAAAGCGGACGTTTCATCGGAAGCGGATTACAACGTGCTTATGCGGCAGATGGAGCGTGCCTACAATGCGGCGAAGGAAGGAAAGCCCGATACTATCCTTGATACAATCAAGCGTGACATTGTGGAGAACTACGGATTCAAAGCAGAAGATGTAGACTCCATGATTAGAGCGGGAAAAATTGATTCGGGCGGTAACGGCTTTACCGTAAAGGCAAGCGGAAATGTGAATGCCGAAACAAGAAAAGCGCTCAAGCAGTTCGCCGATATTTTCTCGGTGAATATTGAACTCACCGACGACATTCAGAGCTACACAGGCGGAGCCGATGTGAACGGTCTCTTTGACTATGCAACGAATACAATTATCTTGAATTCTGCAACACCATCGGAAAACATGGCATATACCGCAATGCACGAACTTGTCCACGGTATCAAGGATTATGACATGAAGGGCTATGATAACCTCGCCAAAGCGTTCAAGACGATGTGGACACAGGATAATGCGGAGAGCTTCAACAAGACGATTAAGGACGTGAAAGAACGCTACAAGAAAGCGGGTAAGAAGCTGAATGATGAACAGGCTTTAGAAGAGGTTATTTGCTCTCAAATGGGCGAAATTCTGCACGATGATAAGTTCATGGACAAAATTACCGAAAAGCATTTTAAAGCCGGCAGAACGCTTCTAAACGCCGTCAGAAGGGTAATCAGAAAGATTCGGGATATATTCGGTCTCGGAAATCAGTTCGACAGCAGATACAAGGAAGCTCTGTTCTCTCAGTACAATCTTCTTAAGGATGCCGAAGAGTTTTTGGCAACAGCACTCCACAACAAAAAGCTTGCTATGGGTCTCGGAAAAATGGTACAGCGTGAAGGAAAGGCTTATTCCGTGAATGATTCTATGGACGTTGAACCGGAAGTCGATTATGAGTGGATTCACCACTTAACACCGGACGAATACGAACAGCAGCTTAAGAAGTACGGTGATGAAAGATGGACGATTGCCGACCAGGAGAAGCTTGACAGCTTAGAAGGTACAGAAGACGAGTACGACAAGCTTTTTGAGAAACAAGAACGTGTAGCACAGTTAATTGAATACAGGCGGCGTAACGGTCTTGAAACGGAGTCCGAAGATTCCGGTTATGACGATGAATACGACGATTACATTAAAGGCTTCACGAACATTGAGAACAGTGAAGACAGCGAACTTGTAAACGAACTTATCAACTGGAATGAAGAGACGAAAGACCATAAGGATTTTAAGAAACAGTCGTTCCCACGATTCAACCCTATGGTTAAACAGGATAACATCGACACGAGAGCAGAAATCCGTGAAACAATTGATTCCGTCATTGAACCGCTTAAGGCGGATAAAAAACTCACACATGGACAGGTTCTGAACACAAAATCGGTGAAGAACAAAGTCGGCGATCTCCTTCACAAGGTTGTCGGGGATGATACCACCATGTCGAAGAAAACCATGCGTGAGACAAGAAACTTTGCGGTTGACGCACTCACAACGGCATACTATGAGCTTCAGAAGGAACATCCGAATATGGATGTCGTTTATGATGTCTTGGAAAAGGCAAGCGAAGAAATTGTTGATGTGATTGATTACAACTATGAGAACGACAAAATGCGTGAATTTCTCAATATTAAGCGTGCTCTCAGAAAAAATCCTATCTACATTGAACGCTCAAAGTGGGGCGATTATAGAAAGGTCAACAATGAAACAGTTTCCGAAATGAATAGACAATTCCAGTATGTTACCGTAAGGCACGGAAGCGCTAGTTATACAGGAAGCTTTGCTTCTGCGGTGGCTGATTCGAACAGGAAGAAATCGAATGTTGACACGTATTTAAATGAGAACCCTGATATATCAACAGCTCTTTTCGGCACCGAAGATACCAAAATGGGATTAGGCAGTGCATTACAAGAAGATGGAGAGCTTCACAACGAAGAAGGTTTACCGTATATCTTGGAAGAGCGTATGCAGAATTGGGCGAATAGTCTTGATGGATTGAGCGAATATGATTGTAATCAGATGAAAAAGGCCCTTGTTAACGACCTTTCGGAAATTCTTATTCAGGATGCGGAATCGTACAAAACCTATGCAGATAAGCAGAAGGAAAAGTATGACACCATGAAGAATCGCCTTAAGGGTGAAAGGGACGCTCTCGCCGCCAAACTGAAAGACACAAATGATACGTTGGAGAAAACGAAAACTGCGGCGAAAAATCAGGCGAAGAAATACGAGAAGAAGCTCGAATCTCAGGAAACGAAGTACAATAAGATGATTGATACGAGGGAAAAACGTATCGAGAAGGTGAAGGAAAAGAACAAAGCGAAGGAAGAAAAGCGGAAGCACCGTGAAGAGGAAAAGAAGGTCCTCAACAATATCAACGTGAACTACGCATGGCTTTCTTCACGGCTTCTCACGAAGGAACGGAAGTACGAGAAAAACATTCCACAGGAGATTCGGAGACCGCTCGCACAAGCTCTTGTAGCTCTCGACATTCAGACGGCAAACTCGGTTAAGGCAGAGCAGAGGTCGATTAAAAAGACGGGAGCACCTACAGGAGCCGCTTTGAAGATTCACGCCTTAAGAGAGGCCATGCGTGAAATCTCTAAAGAGAAGGAGTATCAGGGTATGTTCACGGAGAACGATGTTCTCATGAATAATCTTGAAGTGCTCGCCTCCATCGAAAAACCTATGAGGGATATGACCCTCGAAGAGCTGAAGATTGTAAAAGACGTGCTGAAGGGTGTCAGATTTGAGATTACCGAAGGGCAGAAAATGTATCTGAACGGACGGAAAGAGTCGTTCAACAGAATCAGCGATAGTATTTCCAATGACTTTGAAGAAATGATTAAAAAGTACGGCGAAGCGAAGAAATTCAAAGGAGCGTATGGATTAGTTCGTGACTTTGTGAACTTTGATAACGTAACACCGATGAGCTTTTTCAAGAATGCCGGTGGCACATTCAGTCATATTTGGGACGTGCTTAGAAACTCTCAGGATAAGTATTTCCAGTACACAAAGGAGACGGCAGAGTTCGTTGAAACCCTTCCGGGGAACAAGCGGTGGTTACGCCTGAATGGTGGACACAGTGACGCTCAGAAGTGGCAAGACCACAGAAACGAGATTGAGCTTGAATCGGGAAAGAAGATTGATGTGAGCGACACTCAGATTATGTCGCTTTATCTGCTGGCAAAGCGTAAAGCGGCGATGAGACATATCTACGGAGAAGGCATCCGTGTTCCTGTTATTAACAAGGACACCCGGAAGGTTCGTGAAAAGGTAGCCGACAAGGTGCTTATGCGTGACATGACCGACTATGAGACGGTGGCAGTCACTGAAGCAGATTTAGCGGATATGTTCGCTCTTCTCACTCAACAGCAGAAGGATTTTGCCAACGCAATGCAAGACTATCTTTCAACGGTAATTGCGGAGCGTGGAAACAAGGCCTCCATGGAAATGTACGGAGTTAGACTGTTCGAGGAAGAAAAGTATTTCCCAATGTACACTGTACAGGACGGGAAGTTTAAAAACCTCGAAACAGGCTTCAACGGCATTGCTGGTATTCCTGACCCTGGATGGAGTAAGAACGTAAACGAGAAGGCAGAAAACGCTCTTGTGATTGAGGATTGTATCAGGGTATTTGCTCGCCACTGCGATGAGATGAATCTGTACGCTTCTTCACAGAAGGCACTGAAAGACATTACCCGACTACTGAATACGGGCGACGTGAGCAATCAGATGATTCGGGCATTCGGTGTTCAGTCTATCGACTACACAAAGAATATAATCAACGATTTCAGGCACCAGCAGGACAAGAACGTTGATGGCTGGTCAAAGATTATCAATGCCGGAATGAACAATTACAAAAGAGCTGCTATTGCCGCAAACCTTAGTGTATGGGC
>DAIOXG010000058.1:0-5442 GCA_036758085.1 Prevotella sp.
TATTCAAAGTAATGAAAGTGGCTGCCGCCATTGCCTTGATTGCCGCCCTTCCATGGATGGGATACAGATTTGCAGGCAACTGGAATTCAAGTCGGCTTGCCTGCGTCTGCGTGTCTACGCCAAAAGGATCTATATCTGAAGTAACACTACCCGACGGTTCGAAGGTTTGGCTGAATGCAAATTCGAGAATTGAATACACAAACGACTTCGGCACCAGCAACCGCAACGTGAAACTCACCGGAGAGGCTTGCTTCGATGTAAAGAAGAACAAGAGATTGCCGTTCTGTGTCAATTCAAAATCAGCAAGTCTGAAAGTGCTCGGAACGAAATTCACTTTCCGCGACTATCCGGAAGACAACTGTATGACAGTTCAGCTGATACGCGGACATGTTGACATCATGAGCAGCAAGACGGGGAAACACATGGAAATGCTGAAGGACGAGAAGATGACTATCAACAAAACGACCGGCAGCATGGACAAACAAAAAGCTGACGCGAGCAAATCTGACTCATGGATACACGGAGAACTCTTCTTCGACGAAATGCCAATGGAACAGATTGCAAAAGTGCTTGAGCGAACATACAACGTAAGGATAGAAGTGGCACCGCAAATGAGAAACAAGGCATTCTATCTATCCTTCAATTCTGCCGGACAAACTATCAGCGACGTTCTGAAAACTATGGCAGAGACTAACCGAATGAAATTCCGTAAAACAGAAGACGGAAGGTACATAATATACTGATAATACACGAAATAACATAACAACAACCTATAAAAATATCCTATAGCCTATGACATAACAAAAAGACACATAAAAGTATATTAGGAACAAGCACATAACATGTGCAAAGAAAAAAATCATCAATAATTATCTATCAAACTAACTTTATTTTATGAACAATTACCAAAAAGCAATTTTCATGGCTTCTGCCCTGTTATGCATGAACCTTACGGCAACAGCGCAGCAAGTATCGCTCAACGTGAATAAAGTGAGCGTGAAACAGGCGATGAACCAACTGAAAGAGAAAACGGGTTACACCTTTGTTTTCTCATCATCCGACATCAACAACAAACAAGTGGTGAGCGTATCGGCAAAGAATGCCGACCTCTCGGACGTAGTGGAGCAGATTCTGAAGGGACAGAAGGGTATCGACTACAAAATCGAGGGCAAGAACATCATTATCACAAAGGCAAGCCACAACACCGTTAGACGTACTGCTGCCACAAAGGGACAGCTACAGTCGCAGACAAAGGACGACAAGCGCCGCGTGGCAGGAAGAATAATCGACGAGAACGGTGAACCGATGATTGGCGTTACCGTTACTGCCGACGGAGTGGTTGGCGGAGCGATTACCGATCTCGACGGCAACTTCGTGCTCGACGGAGTGCCACAGACGACAAAGAATATCCACGTAAGCTATATTGGCTACGAGGAAAAGAACATACAAATAGCTTCGGGAGCTATGAAGATAAAGATGGCACCCGACAATAAACAGCTCGACGACGTGGTGGTTATCGGTTACGGAACGGTGAAGAAGAACGACCTAACAGGTTCTGTTTCAGCCATTAAGCCCGACGAATTCAACAAAGGAGCGAAGTCAAGCGCACAGGATGCTCTCGTGGGTAAAGTTGCCGGAGTGAACGTGGTTTCAAGTTCTGGTGCCCCAGGCTCCGGTTCTACGATCCGTATCCGTTCGGGAGCCTCTCTCTCGGCATCAAATGACCCGCTGATTGTTATCGACGGAGTGCCAGTGGACAACTCTACCATCGAGGGCGGAGGCAACGTTATCGGTAACCTCAACCCTAACGACATCGAGACATTCACCGTGTTGAAGGACGCATCGGCTACGGCAATCTATGGTTCGAGAGCTTCAAACGGTGTGATTGTTATCACGACGAAGAAAGGAACCAGCGGAGCACCGAAATTCAACTATACGGCAAACTTCTCGCTTAGTTCTACGGCAAAACGCCTGAAGGTTCTGAGCGCCGACGAATTCCGCAAGTTTGTACCTACCGTTACTGGAGTACCAGAAAATGTGGTGCTCGGAGAGAATAACACCGACTGGCAGGACGAGATCTACCGCACGGCTTTCGGTATGGACCACAATATTTCCATGGCGGGAAATATCAAGAAGAAGGCTCCAGTGAGAGTGTCGCTCGGATACACAAACCAGAACGGTATCATAAAGACGAACAGCTATAAACGATACACTTTCGACGGTGGCATTTCTCCGAAATTCTTTAAAGACCATCTCTCGCTGAACGTTAATCTGAAGGCATCCATGGAGGATAATGCACGCATCGACGAATCGGTTGTGGGCAACGCTCTGTCGTATGACCCGACAAGACCGGTGCGCACGGGCAGTGCTACGGCTTCTACCGACCCTGGTCTTGGCTACTTTATATGGATGAACGGCAACTCGCCGATGGCTATACAGACTGACAACCCTGTGGCTCAGCTCGAGCTGCAGAACCTGCGCAACAAACTCTACCGTTCTATCGGCAATATGTCGGTAAACTATAAAGTGCATGGTTTTGAGGACTTGCAACTGAACATGAACCTTGGTTACGATGTTTTGGAAAGCAAATACAACAAGGATGTACCTCAGCTTGCCGGTATGATGTACACATCAAACAAAAAGGACGGTACGGGTCTCGACTTCGATTCAAAGCAGAACAAGCGGAATACCCTGCTCGACCTTTATGCCAACTACCAGCATACGTTTGCCGGGAAACATGATTTCGGAGCCATGGTGGGATATGGATGGCAGCACTTCTGGAAGAAGTACAACGAGACAACGCTGTCGCCAGACGGGACTGAGATTTTCTCTCCAAAGCATTATGAATCTGAATATTACCTGCTTTCACTCTACGGCAGATTGAACTATACCTACGACAACAAGTATATGGTTACGGCAACGTTGCGTTCTGACGGTTCATCGAGATTTGCCAAGGGCAACAGATACGGTTACTTCCCTTCTGTAGCATTGGGATGGAAGATTTCGGAGGAAAAATTCTTGAAGAACAACAAGGTGCTCACGAATCTCAAACTACGATTGAGCTACGGACAGACCGGTCAGCAGGATATCATCAACGACTATCCTTACATGACTACATTCTCCGTTTCATACCCTGAGTCAAGCTATCTCTTCGGCGACACATGGTACAAGACGTACCGTCCGAACGGATACGACAGAGACATCAAGTGGGAGACTACCGAAACATGGAATGCCGGTATTGACTATGGATTCCTGAACAACCGTATCTATGGTTCTATCGATGTTTACAAGCGTCATACCAAAGATTTGCTTAATACCATTCCGGTTATATCAGGAGTGAACTACTCTGCCGTGCTGACGACTAATATCGGAGAGATGGACAACAAGGGTGTTGAATTCTCTATCAATGCCGTACCGGTGCAGACTAAGGATTTCTCATGGAATGTAGGACTGAACTATACATGGAATGACTCGAAGATTACGAAACTGAATACTGTGGATACTGAAGGCTCTTATGTAGAAACAGGAGCTATCTCTGGAACAGGAAAGTTTGTAGAGTGCTTTATGGTGGGCAAACGCCCATACACATTCTATCTGGCAAAGCAGGCTTACGACGAGAATGGTAAGCCGATGGAGGGAAAATACGTGCAGCCCGACGGGACTATAGACACCAAGGAGACGAGACAGGCAAGCCGTTGCGCACTGCCTAAGTCTTATCTCGGCTTCAACACTCAGTTCACTTACAAGAACTGGGAACTGGGCATCACAGGTCACGGTTCGTTCGGCAACTACATATACAACTATGTAAAGGCTAACCAATACCAGCAGCAGGTGTACAGCGACCAGGGTAACTTCTCGAATATACTGAAGTCTACGGCAAGCAGCGGATTCCAGCAGCAACAGCTCTATTCCGACTACTTCCTCGAGAAAGGCGACTTCTTCCGTATCGACAACATAACGCTGGGTTATACATTCCCGAAACTGTGGAACAGCTCAAGCAGTCTGAGAGTGTCTGCCTCTGTACAGAACGTATGCGTAATAACAGGATATTCAGGTCTTGACCCGGAAATCTACAACGGCATAGACCGCGACGTTTATCCACGTCCACGTACATTCTCTATTTCAGCAAATCTTAACTTCTAACAACTTAAAAGGAAACATAACGTATGAAAAAGAATATATTGAAAACTATGATATTCGGCATAATCGGATGCCTGATGACATCATGTTTCAGCGACTTGGACACTATGCCGCTCGACGACAACCAGCTCGTGGGCGACAAGGTTTACCAAACTGCAGAAGGATATACCGGAGTGCTCGCAAAATGCTATGGCTCTCTCATTCTTACAGGACAGAAAGGTGGTGATGGCGGCGACGGCGACCTCGAGGGTGCCAACGAGGGATACTCGGGCTATGTTCGACTGATGTTCTACCTACAGGAACTGAACACCGACAATTTCCTCATGCCTTCGTCTTCAAACGGATTGCGCAAGTGTCTTAATCTACAATGGGATGCTTCAAACGCTTCTGTTATTCGCTGGACTTACCAGCGACTCTACATGTCGATTGCTTACAGCAACGAGATGCTGCGCGAATGTACTGAAAGCAAGCTGAAGAGCCGCGGACTGTGGAATCAGCTCGGAGGAGAATGTGCAAGCTATCGCGCTGAGGCTCGTTTCATCCGTGCCTATTGCTATGCCACACTGTGCGACCTCTTCGGCAGTGTGCCGTATATCGACGAGAATACCGGTGTGAAGGATATTCCGGAACAGTGGACTCGCAAGCAGATTTTCGACTTTGCCGAAAGTGAACTGAAGGCTATCGACAACGATCTGAAGGCTCCGGGCACTAATGTCTACGGACGCGTTGACAGGGTGGCTGCATGGTTCTTGCTCTCAAGAATGTATCTGAATGCTGAAACATGGATTGGAGAAAACCGCTATACGGATGCTCTGACATACGCAAAGAAGGTTATCAATGACGGTCATTATCCGTTGGCTTCAGACTACCGCACAATCTTCCTTGCCGACAATGATAAATGTAAGGAGATTATATGGCCGCTCGTACAGGACGGACAAATGGCTCAGAGTTCTGCCGGAACGAATTTCTATGTAAAGGCATTCGTAAATGGTCCGATGAATGAGCTTTATCAGACTGGCGTTGGCTCTCGCGGATGGGGCAACGTACGTGCAAAGACTACTCTTGTTGATGCTTTTGATGCCGATGACGTTACTTTTAATACTGCCGACACATGGGGCAACCAAAAGAAGGACAAGCGCGCTCAGTTTATGACTGCTCTGCCTAACCAGAAAAAGGAGACATGGGATGACAAGGAGGCCATGACAAGCACGTTCACCTGCGGATACGGATATATCAAATGGCGCAACGTTACTCAAGACGACCAGATTCCAGCACAGGGCGATGCTTATTCTTCTATAGACT
>DAIOXG010000058.1:5452-11121 GCA_036758085.1 Prevotella sp.
GCCGAGGCTTATCTTATTGCTGCCGAGGCTATATTGAGAGGAGCACAGGGCGGCACGAAGGAAGAAGCCCTGAATTATGTAAACGAAATCAGGGAGCGCGCATATATGTCTGGAAAATATGCAAAAGCCGGTGTACGCTCTGATGTTTCCGGCGACATTACCATGGATCAGTTGACTCTCGACTTTATCCTTGCCGAACGCCAGCGCGAACTTGCTACGGAACTTGTGCGCCGCACTGACCTCATCCGTTTCGGTAAGTTTACAAAGGGATATAACTGGGACTGGAAAAACGGTGTACGCACGGGATCTGACGTGGATGACCACTTTAAGCTCTTCCCTATCCCGGCTACGGAGTTCTCAAATATGCCGAACCTGAAACAGAATGAGGGTTACTCTAAGTAACAAAAAAGTATAATGAGTTTCCGGATTGTACGGACTGCGACTTTCGTGCAGCAACGTACAATCCGGAAATATAAAACAAATTTCTAAAAGTATTTATGATTTCATTAAGACATATTGCACTTTCTGCCACCTTTGCCTTTATCGTCTGTGGAACAAATGCCCAGACTTCGTTTGAGGAAATAAAAGCTGACCTTAATAAAGCCGGCGGCGTTTACCTCGCTTATCCTGAGGTTAGCGGAAAACTGACACCTGCTCCTAAGGGATACAAACCATTCTATATAAGTCATTATGGCAGACACGGTTCAAGGTATCTCCTTGGCGACGGTGACTTTGAACTGACTATCGGTCTGCTGCAGAAAGCTGAAGACAATGGCTGTCTGACGGAATTCGGTAAGGACGTTCTGAAAAGGCTACGCATTACTTTCAAGGAGACAGAAGGACGCGGAGGAGACTTGACACCACTCGGAGCCCGTCAGCATAAGGGCATTGCCGAAAGAATGGCGAAGAATTTTCCTGAGGTTTTTAAGGGGAAAAGGAATGTGGACGCACGCTCTACCGTCGTTTACCGCTGCGCCATGAGTATGGCGGCTTTCTGCGACGGACTGAAAGGTGTGTTCCCGAACCTTGATATAAAGTACGAGATGAACCAAAAGAATATGGCTTATCTTAACTATCATACTGACAAGTCTAACCGCTTTACTAACGGAGAGACTGGACCATGGGTTGAGGAATACAGAAAGTTTGAAACTGAGCATGTAAAACCGGAACGCATGGTAAACGCCCTGTTCAGCAACAAAGATTTTATCCGCTGCCAAGTTAATCCGGAAAAGCTGATGTGGGCTTTCTACTGGATTGCCGTTGACATGCAGGACATTGAGACGAAACAGTCGTTCTATGACGTGTTTACGTCACAGGAACTCTTTGACCTCTGGCAATGCGTAAACTACAGGTTTTATATCGGCAACGCAAACCCGGAGATGAGCAACGGACTGGTGATGGCTAATGCCTCTACTCTCGTGGAAAACATTATAGAATGTGCCGACAAGGCGATCAGCGACAACAGTATGGCTGCCGACTTGAGATTCGGACACGACGGGAATGTCATCCCTCTGCTCGCACTGATGCAGATCGACGGATTCGACGCTTCTGTAAGGAAGCCGGAGGAGGTATATAAATACTGGTCTGACTTTAAGGCTACACCGATGGCATCTAATGTGCAAATTGTATTCTATAAAAACAATAAGAATGATGTTGTCATAAAAATCCTCCACAACGAGAAAGAGGTACACATCCCAGTAAAAACAGATTCATGGCCTTACTATAAATGGAGCAAGGTGAAAGAATACTATACCAACAGACTTAATGACCTGAAAGAAAAGGTAAGCAAAATAAAATAATATATAATTTAGCTTTAGTAATATTTTTATGTTAGCAGACGGCAACCGGGCGCGGTTGCCTTTTTTTATTTGGGGAAATATACATATTCCGGAATTTGGACTGACAATATTTATCATAGTAATTGCCAAAATAAAACTTATTTTTGGATATAACAACAGAAAACATTAATTTTGCACCTATATAATATATTATGTTAGTATGCCATTAAGAATTCCAGATAAATTACCGGCTATAGATATTCTGAAGAAAGAGAATATCTTCGTTATGGACGACACAAGGGCACTGACCCAGGATATTCGTCCGCTGAAAATTGTAATTCTAAATCTTATGCCGCTGAAGATTACAACGGAGACGGATCTCGTGAGACTGCTCTCGAACACTCCGCTGCAAATCGACATCACATTCATGAAACTGAAGAGCCATACTCCGAAGAATACTCCGATAGAACACATGATGATGTTCTACAAGGACTTCGATATCATCAAAGACGAGAAGTTTGACGGAATGATCATTACCGGTGCGCCAGTGGAAAACTTCGATTTCGAGGAGGTGGGCTACTGGCAGGAGATAACCAAGATCTTTGAATGGGCAAAATCTCATGTTACCAGTACGCTGTATATCTGCTGGGCTGCCCAGGCTGGATTGTACTACCACTACGGCATTCCGAAATATCCGCTGAAGAAAAAAATGTTCGGTATTTTCGAACAGCATTGTCTCGAACCGCTGCTGCCTATTTTCAGAGGTTTCGACGACATATTCTATATGCCGCACAGCCGCCATACGGAGATTCATAAAGAGGATGTCCTGAAAGATTGCAGACTGAAACTTATTGCTGAATCTCCCGACAGCGGGGCTGGTATCATCATGGCTAACCACGGCAGGGAATTTTTCATTACCGGACACATGGAATATGCTCCGAATACTCTCGACCAGGAATACAAGAGGGACATGGGGAAACGTGACGACGTGGATATGCCGAAAAACTATTATAAGGATGACGACCCGAAGAATAAACCAGTTGTAAGATGGAGGGCTCACGCAAACCTGTTCTTCACGAACTGGATAAACTATTATGTTTATCAGGAGACTCCTTACGACATCAATCTTATTAAATAATACACCTCTTTATATCTATAAGAGATAAGTAACTGTAAAAAAACGGCATGGACTCCCTGCCATAAAATCGAATAAATGAGAAAACTTGAACTGCTCGCTCCGGCAAAGAATCTGGAATGCGGAATCGCAGCTATCGACTGCGGTGCTGATGCCGTATACATAGGGGCAACTCGTTTCGGAGCCAGACAGGCAGTAGGAAACAGTATTGAGGATATTCAGGAATTATGCCGCTATGCACACAAATTCGGTTGTAAGGTGTATGTAACGGTAAATACCATTATATACGACGACGAACTTGACGACACGCAGCAGTTGCTCGATGAACTCGGAAGAGTGGGCGTTGATGCTATCCTTGTGCAAGACATGGGACTGCTGAAGCTACAGCTCCCCGATGGTGTGGCTCTCCACGCCAGTACACAGACAGACAACCGCACGGCAGAAAAGGCGGCATGGCTCGCAGAACACGGGTTTGAAAGGGTTGTCTTGGCAAGGGAACTTACATTGGATGAGATTTCCGGCATACACAAGGCTCTGCCTGACACGGAACTTGAGGTATTCGTGCATGGGGCACTCTGCGTGAGTTATTCCGGTACTTGCTATGCTTCGGAATACTGTTTCGGGAGGAGTGCCAACAGAGGTGCTTGTGCTCAGTTCTGCCGTATGAAATTCGATTTGCTTGATGCCGAAGGGAATACCATTGAGGAGGGGGCACACTTGCTCTCGCTCAAGGATATGTGCAGGATTGACTCACTGGAGAGGCTCGCCGATGCCGGAGTTACTTCGTTTAAGATTGAGGGACGGTTGAAGGATATCAACTACGTGCGCAATGTTACGGCAGCTTACAGCAGGAAGCTTAATGAGATTATAGAAAAAAGAAAAGCTGACTTCTGTCGCTCATCGCTCGGAATATGCGATACTGTATTTACACCGAATCTGAAGAAGACCTTCAACCGCGGCTTTACAGAATATTTCCTCGACGGAAGGAGAAGCAACCTCGCTTCGTTCTATACGCCAAAGGCGATGGGTGAATTCGTGGGAAAAGTGAAGGAGATTAGAGGAAACTCGTTTAATGTTGCCGGTACGGCGACTTTCGCCAACGGCGATGGACTCTGTTTTATAAATGGAAACAACGAGTTGGAAGGTTTCCGCATCAACAGGGCTGAGGGCAACAGGTTGTTCCCGCTGAAGATGCCACGCGGACTGAAACGCGGCATGGCTCTTTACCGCAACAACGACCAGGCTTTTGAAAAGGAACTGAACAGTGATAAAAGTAAGAGAAAACTTCTCGTTGATTTGTGTCTGGAAGCGACAGACAAACGTCTTTCGCTTACAGCATGCGTAGAGGGGACTCAACGAGAAGCCCGAGTTTTTCAAGATATAGACCTCGATTTGGCAAAGAATCCACAAAGCGAGAATATAAAACGACAATTGGCTAAACTCGGCAACACGGAATTTATGGCTGGAGAAATTTCTGTAATGCCTGAAGACTTCAAATGGTTTGTGCCGAACAGCATTCTGTCGGAACTTAGACGAGAATGTATTGAAAGACTTGAAGGCACATTGCAAGGCAAGGATGAGAACAGACATGCGGAACTGACTGAAAAGAAGTATCCTAATGCCAAATTCTCTGCATATCAATTGCCTTATATGTATAATATTGCAAACAAGTTGGCTGAGAAGTTTTACGAGGAGGAGGGACTGAAGAACATTCGTCCGGCATTTGAACTGATGAAACCTAAGTCGCCACTTGTTATGCAATGTCGCTACTGCTTGAGATATGAAATCGGACAATGCAAGAAGCGCAATGATACGGCAAGGATTATAAAGGATCCACTACGCATCCGACTTGCCGACGGGAGGACTTTCCGACTGGAATTTGACTGTGCCCACTGCCGAATGAATATATATGCTGAAGAATAATTTCTGTTTAAGAATATGATTATGAGACAAAGACACTTTCTGCTGACTCTTGCAACATTAGTTGCTGTATGCCTCACGCTTACCGGCTGTTATCACAAGAAAAACAATAGCAGTTCTGTTCTTGCCGACACGACAGAGATTGGCAAGGAGCAGCATGATTCGCTTGTCTTTGCACAGACTCATCACTATTCGCAGAACTTCAACTTCATAATTAAATCCGACTCATTAGTGCTGGTCAAGGAACAGCCGGAGGAATACATCAGCGGTCTGCCTACTGATACGCTGTTGCTCGGTAGGGGACAGCGCGTTGCCGTTGCCGATATACGCATTATGCCTTCTGACCCCATAGACTCTGTATGGGTGCAGTTGGCAAGAGACCAGTATACCTTCGGATGGACAAGAGAATCGAAGATGCTGCCTGCCGTAGTGCCCGACGACCCTATTTCAAAATTCATATCAACATTCTCTGATACCCACCTGCTGATAACGCTTATCATCATAAGTATTATTTCCGTGGCTTACATGCTGCGCAATCTATTCAAAAGGAAAGCTAAGATAGTGCTGTTCAACGACATCGACTCGTTCTACCCTACTCTACTTACGCTTACCGTTGCCACCTCAGCTACTTTCTATGCAAGCATGCAATTGTTTGCAACTAACACATGGCATAACTTCTATTTCCACCCCACGCTAAACCCGTTTTCTGTAACGCCGCTACTCGCCATCTTCCTTGCCTCGGTATGGCTGATGCTCATTATCGCCATTGCTGCTATCGATGAGGTAAGACGTATTCTGCCATTTGGCGACGCCATTCTATATCTCTGCGGACTATG
>DAIOXG010000059.1:0-11053 GCA_036758085.1 Prevotella sp.
TTGCATCCTGTTTATATATAATAAGGTATAATAGGAATATGGGAAAAATCATTGGGTCCGTCAAACGTATCTTCTCCAAACGCAGTAAAGCGTCGGAGGAACACGACTCGCTCGGCGTGGTTGAGGACAGTCCTTATTATCCCTTCTGCTGGAGGGAAAAGGAAAACGGAGAATATGCCGTTGTGCTCTATGCCGAAGAGGAATACAAGACTGACATATTTGAGGAAAAGGAACTCTTGGGAAACGGATACACATGGGAGGCGCTCGCTAAGGAATTTATAAAAGAGGAGATTCCGGAAGCCGGCGAGGTTGTAGAATTCGACCCGGAGGCTGACATGTTTTATGCTTACTCCAAGAACCGCGATATGCTGTATCGATTTATGACGGAACTGAAAACACTGTGTGAAGACGACGACAGATTGAGAAAATTGCTCGACAATGTTGACGTTGACGCAAATCTATTATAATGAGAAACGAAAATAAGAACATACTAAAAAGCATTAAATATCCACAAGACCTGAGACGGCTGCCGGTGGAGATGCTGCCACAGGTTTGCAAAGAACTGAGGGAGGATATTCTAAAGGAACTGTCGGTTAACCCCGGCCACCTCGCTTCAAGCCTGGGAGCATTGGAGATTACCGTTGCCATGCACTATGTCTTCAACACACCTTACGACAGGATTGTATGGGACGTGGGGCATCAGGCTTACGGACACAAGATCCTTACCGGAAGATGCGACAATTTCTGCACTAACAGGAAGCTCCATGGCATACGTCCTTTCCCATCGCCAGAGGAAAGCGAATACGACACATTTGTATGTGGACACGCATCGAACTCTATATCTGCCGCCCTCGGTATGGCTGTGGCGGCAAGGCAGACGGGACACACCGACCGACATATTGTTGCCGTTATAGGCGACGGGGCTATGAGCGGCGGACTTGCCTTTGAGGGACTGAACAACGTTTCGACTACACCCAACGACATGCTCATCATTCTGAACGACAACAACATGAGCATCGATCGCAGCGTGGGCGGAATGAAACATTATCTGCTGAAGCTCAATACCAACGAGACTTACAACAAATGGAGATATAAGGTGGCTACATGGCTACGATCTAACGGTATGCTCGACGAGAACCGCCGAAAGGGAATCATACGACTGAGCAATGCTCTGAAATCGGCTATCAGTCATCAGCAGAATATCTTCGAGGGAATGAACATTAGATATTTCGGACCGTTCGACGGGCATGACGTGATTGAACTCGTGCACACACTGCAACAGCTGAAAGACATGAAAGGTCCGAAACTGTTGCATCTGCATACTATCAAAGGGCACGGATATGCTCCGGCGGAAAAGGCTGCCACCGTATGGCATGCACCGGGACTCTTCGACGTGTCGACGGGTAAGCGAATAAAGACGGAAGACGGTACGGAACCGGCTAAATATCAGGACGTTTTCGGCAATACTCTCCTCGAACTCGCGCGACAGAATAAACGAATCGTTGGCGTTACACCGGCGATGCCTACAGGATGCTCCATGAATATCATGATGAAGGCTATGCCGGATCGAACCTTTGATGTGGGCATTGCCGAGGGGCATGCAGTTACATTCTCTGGAGGTATGGCGAAAGACGGACTTCAGCCTTTCTGCAATATATACAGTGCCTTTGCACAAAGGGCATACGACAATATCATTCATGATGTGGCGATTCTAAACCTACCGGTTGTAATCTGTCTCGACAGAGCCGGACTCGTAGGCGAAGACGGTGCTACTCATCACGGAGCATTCGATATGGCGGCTCTCCGACCGATTCCTAACCTTACCATCGCCTCGCCTATGAACGAGCATGAACTGAGGCGACTGATGTATACAGCGCAACTACCTAACAAGGGAACGTTCGTTATCAGATACCCACGGGGAAGAGGGGTTCTGAAAGACTGGCATTGCGCACTGGAGGAAATAAAAGTGGGCACGGGCAGAAAACTGCGCGACGGTGATGATATTGCCGTTTTGTCGGTTGGTCCTGTAGGAAACAATGTGGAGAAAGCCATTGAGCTTGTAACCTCCTCACTCCAAGACCATAATTCAAGACCCTCTATCGCCCACTACGACATGCGTTTCGTGAAACCGCTTGACGAAAATCTGCTTGAAGAGATAGGACGAAAATTCAAGAAAATAATCACCGTAGAAGACGGAGTGAGAAAGGGAGGCTTCGGCTCGGCTGTGCTGGAATGGATGGAAGACAAGGGATTCCACCCGGAAATCACAAGACTTGGACTGCCCGACTCTTTCGTAGAACACGGCACCGTTGCCGAACTTCAACATATTGTCGGCATAGACCCTAAGGGGATTGCACAGGCAATAACGGAATGCGTTAAATAAGAATTTACAAGGATGAAAATCATTATAGCAGGAGCTCACGACATCGGTTCGCATCTGGCGAAGCTCCTTTCAAAAAACAACCACGACATCGTACTCATGGACGAGGACGAAGACAGGCTCGACAGCATCAGTCCTGACTATGACTTGCTCACTATGCACGCCTCACCGTCAAGTCTCAGGGCCCTGAAAGAAGCCGGAGCAGAACATGCCGACCTCTATATCGCCGTTACTCCCGACGAGAGCAAGAACATGAACTCATGTGTCATGGCTAAGGCTATAGGAACGAAAAAGACCGTGGCTAAGGTTGACAACTATGAGTTCGTGGAACCGGAACTGTCGAATTTCTTCGAAGGACTGGGTATCGACTCGCTCATCTATCCGGAAAACCTCGCTGCAAACGATATCGTCAACGGACTGAAAATGAGTTGGGTAAGACAGAGACTCGACGTACATGGAGGAGCTCTCGTAATGCTCGGAGTGAAACTCCGCGAAACCTGCGAAATCCTTGACCAACCGCTGAAGGAACTCTGCAAACCGGATTCACCTTATTATATAGTGGCAATCCGGCGCGACGGCGACACGATAATTCCACGAGGCGACGACTCGCTGAAAGTATACGACATGGCTTACTTCATGACCACTAAGCAATATATCCCTTACGTAAGGAAGATTGTGGGCAAGGAGCACTACGTTGACGTGAAGAACGTGATGATTATGGGAGCCGGAAACACTGCCGTCAGGGCATTGGAGAACATGCCTGAATATATGAACGTGAAGGTTATAGAGCACAACGAAGAGCGATGCGAAGAGCTCAACGAGCAGATTGACAATAGCAACGTTATGGTGATAAACGGCGACGGACGCGACCTCTCGCTCCTTAACGAGGAGGGAATTCACAACACTCAGGCGTTTGTCGCCCTGACGAGCAATGCCGAGACTAACATTCTCGCCTGTCTGACGGCTAAGAGAATGGGAGTAAGGAAAACTGTTGCAGCTGTGGAAAACCTCGACTACGTAAACATGGCGGTAAGTCTCGACATCGGAACTATAATAAACAAGAAGGCTATTGCCGCCAGTCATATATACCAGATGATGCTCGACACGGAGGTTAGCAACGTCAGCTTCCTGATGACGGCTAATGCCCACGTGGCAGAATTCGTGGCACAGCCACAATCGAAAGTTACACGAAAGAAGGTGTATGAACTCGGACTGCCCAAGGGGGCAACAATCGGAGGACTGGTTCGAAACGGCGAGGGATTCCTCGTTTCGGGAGGTACACAGATCGAAGCCGGCGACATTGTCGTGGTGTTCTGTTATAATCAAAGGATGGACAAACTTGAGAAATTCTTTAAATGATAAATCTTAAGCTTATATATAAGGTATTAGGCTCGCTTCTGTTTATAGAGGCATTCATGATGGCTATTTGTCTCGTTATGGCTCTTTGCTATGGCGAAGACGATGCCATGGCTTTTGCCATGACAATTGTCGTTGTGGTTCTCTCGTCGATGGTTCTGAAATTCAAGGGCAGGACTAACAATATGAATATGAACAGGAGGGATGCCTATCTGCTCGTTACTCTTACTTGGGTAGTGTTCAGCTTGTTTGGGGCATTGCCATTTACTATCAGCGGATATATCCCGAAATTCACCAACGCATATTTTGAAACCATGTCCGGTTTCACTACTACGGGAGCTACTATAATCGACGATGTGGAAGCTCTTCCTCACGGATTGCTTTTCTGGCGGTCTATGACTCAATGGATTGGCGGTCTGGGTATTGCCTTCTTCACTATCGCCGTATTGCCTTCGCTCGTGGGCGGAAGTGTTAGGGTTTTCTCGGCAGAATCTACCGGTCCGATAAAGAGCAAGGTGCACCCACGCATTTCTTCGAGCGCAAAATCTATATGGCTGGTTTATCTTATGCTTACAGTGGGATGCGTAGCCTGTCTTATGGCGTGCGGCATGTCTCTTTTTGACAGCACCAACTATTCTATGAGCATCACGGCAACTGGAGGTTTCGCTCCTTACAACGACAGTACGGGGCATTTCCATTCTATTGCTATCGACAATGTGAGCATACTGTTCATGTTTCTGTCGGGAACAAACTTCACTCTCCTTTACATGGCTATCTTCAAGCGGAAATTCATGTCGCTCCTCCGCGATTCTGAATTCAAGTTATACATCACTGTTGTCAGCCTGTCGACTCTCGGGATTATGTATTTCCTCATGATGTACAACGACTACCCGCTTTGGAAAGCTCTACACAACGCCCTTTTCCAGGTAGTATCATTCATCACTACAACTGGCGTGTTTAACGACGATGCAGGCAAATGGCACCATATAACATGGGTCATTCTGTCTATCTGTATGTTTATTGGTGCGTGTGCCGGAAGTACGAGCGGTGGTTTCAAGAGTGTGCGAGGAGTTATCCTCTTCAAACTGATACGCAACGAACTGAAGCGTGTGCTTCACCCCAAGGCAGTACTGCCAGTGAAGGTCAACGGACATATCGTTAGTTCTTCAAACCAGGTCACGCTGCTCGTCTTCTTTGCTCTCTATATCGCCCTCTGCATCTTTGCTTATTTCTGTCTGATCTGCATGGGGGTGGACAGTACGAACTCTATTACTATCGCCATGAGTTGTGCCAGCAACGTAGGACCGACTTTGGGATTGGAAATCGGACCGACTACTTCATGGAACATACTGCCAGATGTGGGTAAATGGATTTGTTCCATTCTTATGCTTATGGGACGACTTGAAATTATCAGCGTAGTGGTCATCTTCACAAGAAGTTTCTGGAAAGACAACTGATTTCTTTATTGGAGTAGCGATTTCCAAAATGCTCACAGGCGATTTATGGAACTGCTGATACAATATTTTTCAGTTTTTGATGTTATATATGTATAATAATAGTAACAAACAATTTTGAATAGAATGAAGAAATATCTTTTTATGCTTTTGGCGCTGTGCGCCGTAGTGTTCACTGCTTGTAGCGATGATGACGACAACAACAAGGAGATGCCGCAGCTATCGCCAAACAACACGAATATCAGCGTTGACGCCAAGGGCGGCTCGAAGACTCTTACCGTCAGCAATGCAAAAGACCTGAACATCACTCAGATAAACAACAAGACAAAGGGTGCCAATAACACATCGACGGAGACTGACGTGCAGTCGGTTAGCAACGGCAAAATTACCGATCCGAAGAATGTGGACGGCGGATGGTTTTCTGCAAAGGTCGACGGAAACAAAATTGTATTTACCGTTACGGCAAACACCGACACTCAAAATTCGCGCGACAAATATATCCACGTTACTTGTGGCGGAAACATCTACGGTCTGTCGCTACACCTGACCCAGGACAAGGCGGCTGAAAGCAAATAGCAGACAGATTAAAATATATTATTCAAGTTTTGTTATAAACCGAGACTTGATATCTTTTATAATTATATCTTCACCCTTCCCGTTCCCAATCTCCGGATTAGAACGGGAAGGGTGATTTTTTATCATAACAAAATATATATATACAATTTTTATCATGCAACGATAATTATCTGTCATCTTTCATACATTAAACGATAATTGTACATCGAATAACGTTTCATGCACACGAGATATAGTTATCTCATTTATCTTTGCCAGCGTAAATGATAAATGGTAATTAATGATAAGGAGAAGTTATTTGATTTTAACTAACTATTAGCCAACTATTCATTAGTTGAAAACGCATTGCGGCATGAGAAATGTCGCAATCGCGTTTTTTCCATTATACCATAACAACTAACTTTAAATAAATTATTCATGAAACTAAATCTTAGAATCTATCTTTTCTTCATAACATGGCTGGTGTCGCTTTTGCCTGCTACGGCAAATAGCGACATCAAGCTCTTTCCTGATGCTAATAGCAGATATTGGACTAAATCCGTGCCTACGGCAATGCGAAACGACTATATCCGACTGGGTGCCTCGTTTGCCGGTAAGCCTTGGACTCCTATTAAGCCAGAGCTGTTCGCCGAATTCCGCAGCAACGGAAACCGTACGAACTTCGAGGCTGCAAGCTTTGCAAAAAGGAAGCAAATGACTTGTCTTGTAATGGCGGAAATAATGCAGAAGAAAGGAAAATTCATCCCCGACATCTGTCGCGGACTACATTATTTTATTGAGGATGAACAATGGTGGGGACTGCCGGCGCATTATCCTAAAGACCATCAAGACAAGAATCTTCAGGTAGTTGACCTCTTTAATGCCGAAACGGCAAGTATGCTGGCTTGGATCACATATATGCTCGGTAGCGAGATTGACAAACGGGAAAAGGGACTTTGCGACAGCGTTAGGAGTGAGATTGAACGCCGCTTTCTTAATCCCACCTTATATAATAAGCAGGGGTGGAAGGATAATGCCAACAACTGGAACACGTGGATTACGAGCAACTGGCTGGAATGTGTGATGCTCTGCGAAAAGGACACGAAGAAGTGCGACGAGGCTATCAGTGGCGTGAAAGCAGACCTCAGACTCTTCCTTCGCGAATACCCCGACGACGGAGGATGTGAGGAGGGAGTTGACTATTGGGACAGGGCTGGCGCATCATTCTTCGAGTCGCTATATTTCCTTGATGCCATGGGGAAACCGCTGAAGCTCTCAGAACAGCAGCGCGACAAAGTGCACAACATGGGAAGGTTTATCACCAACATGCACATCAAGGACCTCTCGTTCGTGAATTTCTCTGATGCCAAGTCGAAGTGTCTGCCGAATATCAACATTCTTTTCCCATTCGGACTTTATTTCAAGGACAACACGATGATGGAGTTCGCAGCATTTATTGCAAAGAAATATAACTATCTCTCTAAACCTTCATATCTCTTTCAGCGCACAGGCAACTATCCGCCACTCGGCAGAGAGCTGCTGTTGCTCTCGATGATTAAGGAATTAAAAGGCACGAAGAGTGCGGAGCCGAGAGTTATCGACGATTTTCTTGCCAATTCGCAGATTATGGTGGCATCGACAATGCCAAGTAAAAGCGTAAAAAACTCGTGGTTCGTGGCGGCTAAGGGCGGCAACAACGGCGAGAGCCACAACCATAATGATGTGGGCAATTTTATAATATACCACAACGATACGCCCGTTATAATCGACTTGGGGCGCGACACTTACACTTCGCTGACCTTCGGCAACCGCCGCTACGAACTGATGAACAACCGTTCGGCTTATCACAACGTGCCGATTATCAACGGACTGGAGCAGTCGCAGGGCAAGCGTTTCAAGGCTTCGCAGGTGACACATCATGTTTCCGACTCCATATCATCCGTCACCATGGACATTGCCAAGGCTTACACCAAAGAGGCTTATGCCGACTACTGGAGACGCACGATCTGTCTCAACCGGATAAGAAACTGTGTAGAAATCACGGAAAGCTACAAGCTCGACTCTCTTCAAATAGAGAAAGACCGCATGGAGGGCAAAGTGTTCGACAATCAGATTGTGGTTCTGTGTTACGGTAAACCAATCATTAAATCGCCCGGAACTATTCTGCTACAAGACGGCAGTGTGGCTTTGAGATACGATAGTAGTATGCTGGCTGCATCAACTGAAAAGATTGTCATGGCCGACGGCATAATGAAGAAGCAATGGAACGACAACGTGTATCGCATTATGCTCCGCCTCAACGATAACTATCCCAAGAAAGAAATAAGATACAGCTTCGAAGGGATTACAGTAAAGAAAGGTAGACACTAATATCAGTCTTATCTGTCTATTTGTCCTATCTGTCTTATTTGTCTTATCCGTCCTATCAATCATATTAGTCCTCAAAACAGCCAATTCATGTATCAATATCGCTTTTAACCCATATCTAAAGGCTTTTTAATGATTTACGACAGTCAAATCACGATATTTGAACATTATTTAAGCCACATTCATATAATTTTGCGCCATAGATTTAACGATATGTGTCGGTTGAATACCAATTTCTGCCGATACTAATCAGTCAGACGAAAGCTTATGAAACATGTGAAGCAATCACATTATTATAATAATAAGATGCGACACAAAGCATGAGCATGAAACAGATACAATTCTGATAAAACAGATGTAATTCTGAAAACAAGAATAAATAACATATTAATACTAACCAAATTTCAACTACATGAAAAAAGTCAATCAATTTGCTTCGTCAAAGCATATTTTGGCGTTGGCTGCAATAGCCGCAGGCATTGCACTGCCTCCTCAAGCAGTAATGGCTTCTCAGATTACTCATGTCGTACAACAGGCTGGCGCAGTCAAAGGTACTGTCGTTGACTCTAAAGGCGAGCCTATCATCGGTGCGACGATCAAAGTCAAGGGCGATGCCAAAAACGGCACCATCACCGACCTTGACGGTAACTTCACTTTAAATGTTAAACCGGGAACGGAAATAGAGATTTCCTATATCGGATACAAAAACCAAATCGTTAAGGCTGGCACAGCCCCCGTTAAGGTTGTTATGCAAGACGACTCACAGAGCCTCAACGAAGTAGTCGTTGTAGGTTTCGGTACTCAGAAGAAAGTTAACCTGACCGGTTCTGTTGGTCTCGCTACTTCAAAGGATATAGAATCACGCCCAGTAGGTAGCGCCGTACAGGCATTGCAGGGTGTTGTTCCTGGTTTGAACATCGATACCGGCAACTACGGCGGTGACCTGAACGCAAGCAAGAGCATCAGCATTCGTGGTACAGGTACTTTGGACGACAACCAGTCGAAGGGCGACCCGCTGATTCTTATCGACGGTATGGAGGGCGACCTCAACACTATCAACCCACAGGACATTGAGTCAATCTCCGTATTGAAGGATGCTGCAGCAAGTTCTATCTATGGTTCTCGCGCTCCGTTCGGTGTTATCCTCGTAACAACAAAGAGCGGTAAGGCTGGAAGGGTGCAGGTAAACTATAATACCAACTTGCGTTGGAACACTCCTATCAACATGCCAGACATGATGACTTCTCATCAGTATGCCACATTCTATGATCAGGCTGAGTTCAACGGAAGCGGAAAGCACCTATACGATGATGTTGAGCGACAGAAAATATGGGACTACATGACCGGCGCAAGCGATGTCTTCGTTGAACAGGGTTCTGGCGGCAAATGGAACTACGACCATACATACGCAAACATCGACTGGCTGAACCAATATTTCAAGCATAACTCTTTCTCTCAGGAGCACAACGCAAGTATCAGTGGCGGTAGCGACAAGGTTACGTTCTATGCTTCGGGAAACTATCTGAACCAAGGCGGTTTCATGCGTTACGGAACAGATAACTCAGAGCGTTTCAACTTTACAGGCAAGATTAATGCAAAACTTTCAAAATATGTAACAGTAGGTTACAACGCTCGCTGGACACGCAAAAATTATTCGCGCCCTACATCAATGAGTTCCGACTTCTACAACAACGTTATGCGCCGTGCAAGGCCGGTTCGTGCCATGTACGACCCGAACGGATACTTGATGAGCGACATCAACTATATTGACGCTCTTCAAAATGGTGGTCGCTACAAGCTGAGCAACGACCAACTCTCACAGCAAGTGAATGTTACCATCACTCCTCTTAAAAACTGGAACATCTACGGAGTGTTGAGTTTGAAGACCGACTACAACTGGACTCACGAAGACGCAAAGGTTGTTTACTCGCACAAAGTTGACCCTGAGCAGACTTATGCAGCAATGACAGGTGTAAGTCGCGACTACGTATACGAGTATGCTTACAGAAGCACCTACCTCAACCCTACACTTTATTCTGACTATAGCTTCTCGCTTGCCGAGAAACACAACTTCAAGGTGATGGGCGGTGTGCAGATTGAGAGCATGGACACACGCGACGTTGACGGCAAACGCTATGACATGATTACCGACAACTTGCCAAGACTTGACCTTACAATAAGTACCGACAAGTTTGAAATAGGCAGCGAATATCAGAAATGGCGCAATGCAGGTTTCTTCGGACGTATCAATTACGACTTCGACGGCAAATATCTCGTGGAGGCAAACCTCCGCTACGACGGTTCTTCCCGTTTCCGCAAAAACTCGCGTTGGGTATGGAGTCCTTCATTCTCTCTCGGTTGGAACATCGCAAGGGAGAACTTCTGGAAACCGCTTGAGAAGTATGTGAACACCTTGAAGATTCGTGCTTCCTATGGTGAATTGGCAAACCAAAACACTACTTCTTGGTATCCTACATATCAGACAATCACCGTAAGCTCCGGTAATGGCAAGTGGCTGCAAGACGGTTCTCTACCAAACACTTCAGAGATTCCGGGCTTGATTTCTACAACTCTTACTTGGGAGAAAATCAAGAATACCAATATCGGTCTTGACTTCGGAGCTTTCAACAACCGCTTGACAGGTAGCTTCGACTACTTCTGGAGAAAATCACAGGGATTGGTTGGTCCGGGTGTTGAACTACCTAACACTCTCGGTACTTCAGTGCCAAGCACCAACAATACCGACCTTACTACTTCCGGATGGGAACTTACTCTTGCTTGGCGCGACCAAATCGGTGAGGTTCATTATGGTGTTAAACTGAACATCTCTGATGAGCGCACAAAGATTGACAAGTATCCTAACCCAACAAAGAGTATCGACAAAAACTCTTGGACCACTGGAAAAAGTGTGTGGATATCGTAGTACAATAAAAACACTATA
>DAIOXG010000060.1:0-10891 GCA_036758085.1 Prevotella sp.
TATATGGAGCAAAGAATAAAAACTGCAATAATCTTTTTCATAATGTACTCAATTCCTTTTCTTGATTTATAGTGTGCAAATTTAGACAAAATCCTTATATTATTACCCTTTAATATTATATAAGGTGTTATAATTTGAAAATTATTAACATCTGGCGCAGCTAAGTCTCTTATTCCATAATCTTTTTAAGAAGCAGTTCGTGGTCGATACACGACGGATATTCATCCTTGTAATGGCTGACCATCACAATAGTCTTGTCCTTTCTTTTGGCAAATGCGTCAATTACAGTTCTCACCATCTCCCGGTTGGCATCATCCAGTCCATGAAATGGTTCGTCGAGAATAAGCAGTTGAGGGTCTTTCACAAAAGCCCTTGCAAGCAAGACGAGACGTTGCTCACCGCTCGATAGCGACAGAAACTTTCTGTTTTTCATCTTCTCGATGCCGAATATTTCCATCCATCTCTCACAATTCTCATATTCTTCAGCCGTAGGTTTAGCATAAAGTCCAACAGAGTCTTTAGCTCCGCTCGCCACGATGCGTATCACTTCAATATCTTGTTTATAAGCCCTATGCATCTCCGGTGATACATAACCAATACGCTTCTTGATTTCCCAAATACTTTCTCCCGAGCCACGTTCCTTTCCGAAAAGTCGGATGTCGCAGGCATAACTCTGTGG
Organism: Prevotella sp.; assembly: GCA_036758085.1. Classification (GTDB taxonomy): domain Bacteria; phylum Bacteroidota; class Bacteroidia; order Bacteroidales; family Bacteroidaceae; genus Prevotella. The sequence goes on from DAIOXG010000060.1 coordinate 680, forward strand.
ATTGTCAGCGCAGACCAAACTCAGCAAAGTTGATTTACCGGCTCCATTCTGTCCGTTTAGTGCCCATCGCTCTCCGCTACGTACTGTCCATGAAAGGTTATTGAGAATAGTTCGCATGCCGTATTTTATACAGATATTGTTCATTCTGACAACTTCGTCGTTGCTGTCGGTTACCTTTTGAGTCTTGTTGTATGGAATATTTGAAACGAGTTCATTAATCTTTTCAGTCTCAGCTGTGCCGATATTGTAGTATTTCCCCCTTTCATCTATCATGTTCAGGAAATCATCGTACTTATATTTTCCTGTAATCCTCATGTTCTCAACCTCTACAACGTGAGTGATAAAATCAGGAATGTCGTCAATTTTAGACAAGACGAGAATAATCTGAATATGCAGTGAACGTGCAAGTTCGCCAAGCAAAACCTTCAGGAAATCCCTTGTCTCCCTGTCAAGACCGATAAAGGGATTGTCGAGAATCAGAACTCTTGGTGCCGAGAGCAGACATTTCGTGAGATGCAACTTTCTCAGTTCACCGCTCGATAGAGATATGACGTATTTGTCGAGCATTTCCTTAATGTGAAATACCTCATAAAGATGCTCCTTTATATTTTCCTGTTCATCAGAGAGAGTACCGATAAGCTTAAGCTCCTTCTCCAACTCGTCCCCTACAGTAGGCGTCTCAGCATCGATATCGTGCATGTTCCATCGTTGTTGCAAATAGTAGTGTTCCACGCCGCTGCCATAGGCATCCTCAAAAGATATGCATTTGATGTTTTCAGAAACGTATGTCTTCTTGCTTGGACTGAAATCGTATACCGGTTGTCCGAGTTTCAGGGGGTGAGCTCCGGTAACCATACTGACAAACATAGATTTTCCGCTGCCGTTTTTTCCGATGATAGCAATATGTTCACCGTCACAGAGAGAGAAGTTTACAGGCTCAGCCATGTTCCATTCCGGCATGCGGGTCATACCGTTGGTAATCTCAATAATCTTTTGCATATTTGTGTCGTGTTATTTCTTTTTCAACAGGGCAATCTGGTTAGCTTGAACTCTGTCTTTATTCTTGTTTATAAAATCTTTCCATCCATGATAACTCGTACTGACCTCAGGTCGTCCGGCTTGCAGAAAATGGCAGTATGCCGCCGCCAGGGCATCAGTGGCATCCATAAACGGAACCTTGTCTTTATTTGAAATGTTAAGCATACGTGTTAGCATTGCCGCCACCTGTTCCTTCGAAGCCTGTCCCTGTCCTGTAATAGCCATCTTAATCTTTAGAGGCGCATATTCGTGTATTGGCACGTCATGATGGATTGCAGCGGCAATAGCTACTCCCTGGGCTCTTCCGAGTTTAAGCATCGACTGTACGTTTTTGCCGAAAAACGGTGCTTCGATAGCCATTTCGTCTGGCAAGAATTCATCGATAATACCAGTAACACGTTCAAAAATCCTTCCTAACCTAAGATACGGGTCGTGTTCCTTTCTCATGTCGATGACCCCCATAGCCATCATCTCTGCCTTGTTGCCAGTAACTTTCAGCAGACCGTAGCCCATCACATTTGTTCCAGGGTCGATACCGAGTATAATCTTTTCTTTTTTCAATTTTGTTTTCTTACTCTATTATTTTTACCTTTATTTAAAGTATGGATTGTGAGCTTTCTCAAAACCTATACTTGTCTGCTCTGAGTGTCCCGGCAAGACAATTGTATCGTCAGGCAATAGTTTAGCTATTTTTTTCAGACTCTCAATGATGTCGGGATAACTGCCCAGTTGAAAATCAGTCCTTCCGATACTCAGTTTGAAGAGAGTGTCTCCGGAGAATACAACCTTTTCTTCCTTGCAATAGAACATGACAGAGCCGGGAGTATGTCCAGGTGTGGGTATAACGCTAAGGTTATGATTACCAAAGCTTATTGTATAATTCTCGTCAAAATATTTTCCTACCGGTGGAATCGATTCCTTGTATGACAGTCCGATAAAAGTCTTAGCCTGTTCCGGCAGATGTTCCATCAGAATCTGGTCTTTGACAGATACCTCTGGTTTAAGAGAGAAAGCGTCATATATAGTATTGTCTCCGAAGTTGTGGTCGATATGTGCGTGGGTACATATCAAGTGCTTAGGCGTAAGCTTGTTGTCGTTTATATATTCAACAATAGCTTTACGCTCTTCTTCGTAAAATGCACCACAGTCTATTATCACGCATTCTTTAGTGTCATCGCTCATTATGTAACAGTTTTCTTGAAACATGTTACATACAAATCTCTCGATATGCATAATGAAAATAATTTTAGTTGGCAGGAACGTAAATTACGAACTTATCCTTAAACCAGCTGTCTTCAAACCAGTTTGTTATTTCTACTGCCTCGGCGATTTTCTTAAAAGGTTTCATTTCCTCTTCCACATTTCCTCCTTTAAGACACAGCAGACCGTTTGGGAGAGAATTGCGTTGTTCCTTAGAGAAGTTCTTCTTTATAATCTTTATGAGGTCGGGTAGCGGCATTACCGCCCTGCTGACAACGAAGTCGTACTTTCCTTTTTCTTCTTCGCCACGCAAGTGTACGGCATTGACATTCTCGAGTCCGATAGCCGTAGCAACCTCGTTAACGACTCTTATCTTCTTCCCCGTGCCGTCAATCATTTTAAAGTTTACTTCCGGGAACATTATAGCAAGTGGGATTCCCGGGAAGCCTCCTCCTGTTCCAAAATCGAGTACATTCGTCCCTGGACGGAACGATATCGACTTTGCGATTGCCAGCGAGTGCAACACATGGTGAGTATACAGGTTGTCAATGTCCTTTCGTGATATTACATTGATTTTTGCGTTCCAGTCTCTGTACAGCTCGTCTAAGGCAGCAAACTGTTCCTTCTGTTTCTCTGTGATATTCGGGAAATATTTCAGGATTTCTTCCATATATAATTTTGTATTTCAGTATTTATTGTCGTTTTCTATCATTCATTCTCAGCCCTTACACTTCCTCCATCCTTGCCAGTTCCCATCCCTTGAACTGCATTATGATTTTGTGGAGCGTAGTGCCTTGTCGCAGAGCCTCCACCCTTGGTGCGGCGGCATATCGTCTGATTTGTTTCACAGCATCACGCCATTGCTTCTCGGCTTTTGTCATGGGCTTGCCGTTCTCGTCGAACTCATCCTTCAGTTCCTCGTCAAACTCTTTCTTTGAGAGGACTTTGAGTTCGAGGATATAGCTGTGCTGACTGGCATAGTGAGTATGGTCGGGCAAGAGGAAAAAGTCGCAATATCCGTGGTTGAGTTCCAGCTCCGGAGCCGTGATATAATAGTCGTTGAGGTTGAGATAAGCCATAAAGAAGCCCTGTAGGTTTCTCTCCGACTCAATGCCGTCGCGCACCGACGATACCTTGGCGTAGGCATCAGCCATGAAGCGTAAGCCCTCCTCCCAAATGCCGTCATACGCCATGTCGTAATAATAGTCAGTCAGCCGGTTGGTGTCGACATACGACTTGGCTTGATATTCCTCTTCCAAATATCCGTAGTATTGCTTGCGCACATTGTTGTTAGGTATACCGAGAATCAGTTTCGAGCCGCGGGCACCCTTTATTGTCAGCATACCGTAATAGAACAGCAGACTTGGGAATATCTCAGCCTTCGGAATCTGATAAGCAGAGAATTGTTCGTAGAGTTGAGCCACAATCTGTCCCTCTTCGGCAATTTTGTGTATGATGCCCTTCCGTTCGCCGTCAAGCTTGTCAAACTGCAGTAGTTTCTTCATCTTTCCGTAGTCTGTCTTGGTATTAGGGTCAATCATTTGTTTTGGCGCACATCCGTAGTCCATGTAATTGCGGAGATAGTATAGAACCATATCGCAGTTGAACATCCTGACATCTTTGTTCAATGCATTTTCGGCAAAGCAATAGTTGTCATACCAAGGCTTCATGTCTTCAATAATAGCCTCAATATTGCTATCGGCAGGAATGCACCCGTTCTCCTTGTAGTAAGAAAACATTTCCACTACATCCTTTGTTGAGAATCCCAGCATCTCGTCGAATTCAGGCTTTATGGAGATGTTCCACCCCACGTTGTATCCGCTCGTAACATCGTCAAGCGTTACAGGACTTACGCCCATCATGAAGATGCGCTCAAAGTTTCCCTTGAATTTTTTGAACACATCGCGGAAAAATCCGTCGGCATGTGTAATGGCATGGTACACCCTCTCGCCGTGTTCGTTTAGAACAACGTTCGTGAAATTGTCGTACTCGTCGATGATGAGGTAAAGTGCATAGCCGTGTGCTTTTGCAGCCTTAAAAATAAGTTCCAGTTTATCCGCATATTCTGTCTTTGAAAAGATTTCCTCTTTTTCTTTCTTGTAGTATTTAGCATATTGACGCACAAAGGCATTAATATTTATGCTTATATAAGCATTGAACCTTTCCTCGAGCACATCAATTCTGTCTGTAATCTGTGAGAAGTCAAGAAACAGAACCTGATATCTGCCCTGCAGGTCGGTAGGGTGTTTGCCAATCCACAAGTTTCCGAACAGCGTTTCAAACTTGTCGTTTTGGCTACAGTCATAATATGAATAGAGCATACTGAGGAATATGCTCTTGCCGAAACGTCGAGGCCGGATAAAAAACAGATTGCGGGGCTGTTTCTCCAACTCCGGCAAGTACATAGTCTTGTCAACATAATATAGATTCTGCGTCATTACCGTGGCAAAATCCGCTACTCCGTATGGTACTTGTTTTACTTTCTGCTCCATGCCTCTTTCATTACTAAAATGATTGTATATGCAAAAATAGGAAAAAAAATCGAGATGCTCAAATTATTTCATAAATTATATCCTGTAGATGGTGGCAGAAGGTTATGTCGGATGGTGGTTTAAGTCAGTTCGTAACGTTCGGTATGAACATTCATAACGTTCGATACGCGTGCTTATATCGTTCGATATGAATGTGTGTATCGTTCGATGTGAGATAACTGTTACGCCTTAACGACATGACTTTCATGTATGTCTCGTAAGACATTAGCAAGTTATGATGCATAGTGATTTATGTTTGCAGAAGTAAAAACATAAGCATATAATTTTGTTATGATTTGTATTTACATTAACTTTGCACGAAAATTTTTTGTTATGTACACGAGAACATTTAAGGCGGCACTGTTTGATTTAGACGGTGTGGTGTTTGATACTGAGCCACAATATACAGTATTTTGGGGTAACCAATTCCGGCGCTATTATCCGGAATATCCGGGTATGGAGCAGCAGATTAAGGGAATGACCCTTGTTGAGATTTATGAGAAGTATTTTCCGAAAAAGGACCAGCAGGATCAGATTACAAAAGAGCTTAATGATTTTGAAGAGAACATGAAGTTCCTTTATGTTGAAGACTTTGAGAAATTCGTTGCCGACATACGCAGTAATGAAGTGCGTACGGCGGTAGTAACAAGTTCAAACAAAGAGAAAATGCAGAACGTCTATTCAAAGCACAAGGAGTTTAAAGGTTTTTTTGATGCAATCCTGACAGCTGAGGACTTTGCCGAAAGCAAGCCGTCGCCCGACTGCTATCAAAGGGCGGCAGCAAGACTTGGACTGACAAAAGAGCAGTGTGTTGTGTTTGAAGACAGTTTCAATGGATTGAAGTCAGGCAGAGCGGCAGATATGTTTGTCGTCGGATTGTCAACGACCAATGCTGCGGATGCAATTATGCCATATTCAGATATTGTGATAAGCAATTACAAAGGCATAGGATATAAAGAAATTTCAGAAAAAGTATCGTTAAAAGAATAAAAATACTTACATTTGCATATCATTAAACAAAACAAAAGATAAAAGAATAGTAAAATGTCAGGTTATTTAGTAACAGATAATCGAAAAGTCACCACACACCGTTTTGTGGAGATGAAACAGCGCGGAGAGAAAATCTCAATGCTGACATCGTATGATTTTACAACGGCAGGAATTGTTGATGCAGCAGGAATCGACGGTATCCTTATCGGAGACTCTGCATCAAATGTAATGGCAGGAAACGGCACTACGCTTCCCATCACTATAGACCAGATGATTTATCATGCAAAATCTGTAGTAAGAGCAGTAAACAGGGCTCTTGTTGTATGTGATATGCCATTTGGCAGCTATCAGGTAGACCGTAAGGAAGGTGTGAAGAATGCCATAAAGATTATGAAAGAGAGTGGATGCGACGCCTTGAAACTGGAGGGTGGCATCGAGATAATAGACACCGTAAAAGGTATCCTGGATGCTGGAATCCCTGTAATGGGACATTTAGGACTTACACCTCAGAGCATAAATAAGTTTGGTACGTATGCTGTGCGTGCAAAGGAAGATGCAGAGGCAGAGAAACTTATCAGCGATGCGAAGCTGCTTGCAGAAACTGGCTGCTTCTCAGTGGTATTAGAGAAGGTGCCGGCAAAATTGGCAACAGAGGTGAGCCGTGAGATAAATGTGCCGACAATCGGAATTGGTGCAGGTAATGGCACCGATGGACAAATCCTTGTTGTTGACGACATGCTCGGAATGACAAAGGGATTCAGTCCGCGATTTTTGCGCCGTTATGCTGATTTGAATACAGTGATGACGGATGCTATAGGAAATTACATTACAGACGTTAAGAACTCTGATTTCCCAAACGAGAGTGAGTCTTATTAATTAAACAGATAGCTTATGAGTTCACAGATTAATGATTTAAAGCGGCATATAGATTTGCACCATAAGGATTTCAAGAAGCTCTGTGTAGCCAATTTCCTGTTTGCTGTCTCTACATATATGATGTTGCCAGTATTGTTGCTGTGGACAAATGATATTTTGGATTTTGACCGATGCCAGGGTGCCTTGGGTATATTGGCTTTTGGCATCGGTACATTTTCCTTTGGTGGCTTCTGCTCTTATCTTATACAAAGATACAGGCGCAATAAGGTCTGTATCCTTTCGATGCTCCTGCTTGCATTGACATCGGTGGCATTGGCATATTATTCTCAGGAATTGCCGCACCGTTTTAGTCAGGAAGAAATTTCGGGTATCGTTTTTGCACTAAGATTCCTTTCCGGTGCATTTTTCGGACTTGCATTTTTAATACTCAACAGTACGCTCATTGTAGACTGTTGTGAGTCCGCAAACCGGACACGGGCAAATGTCGTGTCATTATGGTTTTATAGATTTGCCGTCGTTGTCGGTCCGCTCTTGGGCTTCTTGATGTATAAGGAAACGGGTATCGTGAATACCATGTATTATTCAGCTCTGGTAGCTGTCATTTCCGTAGGCATATTGTCGAGCGTGCAGTTTCCTTTCAAGGCACCAGACGAAACAGTACGTTTGTTCTGTCTTGACAGATTTTTCAATCCGTCGAGTTATCCGCTGATATTCATGACAATAGCCGTAGCTAAGGTTATGGGCATAACACTTGTCTCTTGCAAAGAGGCTTCTTGCTTCTTTTTACTCCTCTTGGGCTTTGTTATAGCCATCGGAGTGCGCTCTTTTATGGCAAAGGCAAAATCGAATCACGCTTTCGTATACATTTCAATGCTGATACTGGCTTTCGGAATCTTTTGCCTGTCATATGAAAGTTCTGTCGGCTATGTGCTGACGGGCTATGGTGTCGCAGCGTTGTCGTCGGCATTGCAGGTACTTTTTATAAATGTAGGCGACCATTGTCAGCGTGGTACATCACAGAGCACGTATATCCTGTCTTTTGAATTAGGTATCGCTGCCGGCTGTTCCGTATCGTTGATTGCCTCGGATAAATTTGGCGACTATTCCTTTTTGCCTTCTATAATCTGCCTTGGCTTGGCAGCATTGTCATATATATACATGTCGGCAATATGGTTAAAGTCAAATCTAAGGAAATAGTTTCGTTGCATCGATTACATCCATTTCGTTTGTAAGAAACGAATTCCCGAAAATGCTTTTCGCCTCGCTCAGAATAACAGATTCATCGCCATATTTGGATGAGTAGTGACCGAGAAGGAGCTTCTTCACCTTTGCGTCCTTTGCTACGGTAGCGGCTTGTCGTGCAGTAGAGTGAAAATATTTCCTTGCATTCTTCTCGTCAGCATCAGTATACGTAGACTCGTGGTAGAGTACGTCGACCCCCATAATCACTTTATGAAGATTTGGCATATATCTTGTGTCAGAGCAGTAGGCATAAGAAAGCGGAGCGTCTGCCGGTATAACGAGACGCTTGTTTTCCACCATGTTTCCGTCTGCATCATGCCAGTCAGCACCGTTCTTTATATTGTTGTATTGACTTTGCGGCACATCGTAGAAGTCGCACATCTCACGGTTGATATGCGGTAGTCCGGGTTTTTCGCGGAAGAGATAACCGCAGCACGGGAGTCTATGGTTTAGAGGTATGGTTTCTACAGTAAGACTCTTGTCCTCATACACGACGATGTTTCTCGTCGTGTCGACAGGATGGAAAACCAGTTCGTATTCAAAAGTAGAACAGAACATTCTTTTTTGCAGTTCAAACAGTTCTTCCATGTCCTTTGGTGCATAGATATGGAGTGGGGCAGTACGTCCCAAGAGTCCGAAAGTAGAAATCATTCCCATCAGTCCGAAACAGTGGTCTCCGTGTAGATGAGATATGAATATCGCATTGATTTTGCTGAAATGAATCTTGCTTTTTCTCAGCTGCAGTTGAGTTCCCTCGCCGCAGTCAACCATAAACATCTTGTCATGAATATCTATGACTTGCGACGAGGTATTGTGTTTGAGGTTCGGCAGAGCGCTGCCGCATCCTAATATATGAATCTGAAATCTTGCCATTACTATTACTTCATCACTCTTTTATAAGCATAAATACCGTTTGTGTTTTCAAGCAGAAGCGAGTCCGGTCCGAGAGAATATATGCTGAAAGTGTCGGAAGAGAGGATAAGTTTGCCGTTAAGGATTTTCCAGTCTAAATATGTATTTTTCTCCTGGTTGTCTCCTTCAACTACACCTCCGTCTTCTATTGTAAACGAGCGGTCGATACTTGTCCATTTGCCCATCAGCGAAGTGATGTTTATCACAGTTTGTGCAAACATCTCCCCGTCTGGAGTCTTGCATCCGATTACAGCGAGACGGTCGCCGGCGAGCAGTCCGCCCTGTACGTTACTGCAAGTGTCAACGCCCTGCATCGTAAATTCAATGGTGTCCCCCTTGTCTGTTATCAGCTGAAGGGAGTTCATCGATGTACCATCCCCGCAGCGACCGTAAATCGTAGTGTCAGCGGTAGATGTCTCCTTAATATTTTCCACCTTGTTATCAGAGCCTTTTTTCTTGTCTCCACAGCTTACAGCCATGATGGCAATCGCAATGGCAGCGATGAAATAAAACACTCGTCTCATATCCCAGTTATTTTATTGTTTGTTGTTTTCTTGTTCTTTAGCTTCGTTCCATAGTTTATCCATTTCTTCAAGTGTCATCTCCGTCAGAGGTTTACCTTGTCGGATAGAATGTTCCTCGATATAGTTAAATCTATTTATGAACTTGCGGTTTGTTTTTTCCAGGGCATCGTCTGGATTAATCTTGTAAAGTCGGGCAGCATTGATAACGCTGAAGATAAAGTCGCCGAGCTCTTCAGTAGAGCGCTCCTTGTCTTCTTTTCGGAGTTCGGCTTCCAGTTCGTCAAGTTCTTCTCTGACTTTCTTCCACACATCTCCTTTATCTTCCCAGTCGAAGCCTACGTTTCTTGCTTTATCCTGAATGCGATATGCCTTGATGAGAGAAGGCAGTGCATCTGGAACCCCAGAGAGAACACGCTTATTGCCGTCTTTTTCTTTAAGCTTAATCTGTTCCCAGTTCTCTATAACTTTTTGTGCCGTATCCGCATTTTGCATCTCATCGTGGGAAAGATTTTCGCCATAGGGTAGGGGCTTCGGGGTTTCGGCACCGACCTGCGACGGATGGTAAACATGAGGGTGACGGAATATAAGTTTGTCCGTCAGCTTATTGCATACGTCAGCTACATCAAACTGCTCCTTTTCTTCACCAATTTTCGAATAAAAGCAAACGTGTAGCAACACATCGCCTAATTCCTTGCAAATATTTGGTGTGTCCTCTTTTCCAAGAGCATCACTAAGTTCAAACACTTCCTCAATAGTATTTGTCCGTAGACTTTGGTTTGTTTGTTTCCTGTCCCACGGGCATTTCTCTCTTAAAACATCCAGGACATCAAGAAATCTCCCGAAAGCTTTTAGTTTTTCTTCTCTTGTGTGCATGTCAGTTACCTTTTATTTTTCTGAAT
>DAIOXG010000061.1:0-10719 GCA_036758085.1 Prevotella sp.
TGATTAGCTGCACCACGTTGTCGTTGTCTTTCAGTTGGTCGAGACACATGCGGATATATCCCTTGTGCAAGGGGCGCAGGGCAGGATCGTTCTCGTTGTAGAACTGCTCAGCCATGAACACGCGCTTGTCGCCGGCAAACGGCACCGGCTCAGGGAAACTCGTATGGTTGATGTTGTTCACCGGTCGCCACGGGGCATCCACCCAGTGGGCACCAGCCTCGATGATGTTGTGCTGGAAATAGTTCTGATTGAAGAGTAGCATGCCCTCTTTAGCTCCGGCAGAAGCAAACTCACGCTCGCGCTGCCAGTACCATTCATTGGGGCGGGTTAGGTCGTAGAGACTCAGTCCGTCCCAAGCCTTACCTTGTCCGCTGCGTGCGAAAGCCTGTTCATAGAACGGGGCGCTCACTTCGCCGTCGGCACGTTTCACTCTCTCGTGGTCGATACGGCGAAGGTCATACCACAGTCCGTAGTGCTGGTCGAGCATGCAGTAGCCGTCTTTCTTCAGGAATGTTACCACCGAGTCGATGCGGTCGGTCCATCCCGTACCTTCCCTTCCTGGCACGAAGCGGGTGATTGCCAGCTTTGCTCCCTTCTTCACGAAGTTGTCTTTCGTTCTGCCATTCCACCATGGTATGGCATAGCGGTTGCCGGTGATGAGTTTGCCGTCGAAGGTGATGTGACCGTCGGTGATGGAGAATTTTCCGTTATTTTCTGTCGTTGTAGCGGCTTTTGCCGAAGTCTTGAATTTGATATTGTCGATATCTTTCAGTCCGCTCATCGAAATGCTGGCTGTGTATGGTATGGAGTCCATCCACATCTCGATTGTCACCCTCGGCGTGGTTACCGATTCCATGGCGAGCCGTTGTGCCACCTCTATCGTAGGACTGCTCGATGCCGTTATATTCCTGTTATATATATAACCGTTGTTGGCCTTTTCGCCAACGCGCTTCTGCAGTTGGTCGTAAAACAGGCTGCGCGGTGTTACGGCATCGTTGCTGCCGGTCCATTCGCCGTTGCCCGTCATCGTGCCCCAGCAGGCATTGGCACTCGAACGGTCGTCTTCGTCGGGCGAATAGCAGAATAGGGTAGAGGCGGTGCACTGCCAGAACATACTGTTGGCTGTGTTCCATCCCGTTCCCATCTGCCAGTTTTCAAGATTGCGGAACGAGAGGTCGTTGCCCTCTATGTTCACCACATCGAAGAGCAGTCCCGGTGCCAAGGAACCCACACTGCCGCTGAAGCTGAGCGATCCCTCGCCGTCGCACTGCACAAAGGCGTTAGGCCCCGGAGCGCAGTAGTCGGCAGCAAAGTCATGGCATCCGTCTTTCGACACGCAGCGCTGAAACAGGTTCTGCTCGCCGCGAGTAAGGAAGACTCTTCTGCGCCAGCCACCAATCTCAGACACCGGTTCGCTTGCCACGCAGTCTTCCACGGTGATGCGACGTGTCTGCTTCTGCAGGTTCACCGCGCTACCGGCAAAATGCCTGAAATCCATGCGGCGCACCCAGCAGTCTTTGGCGTTGTTAATCCACACGCCGTCCCAGCAGTGGTCCTCGTCCTTAGGGTTCCAGTCGTTGTGGGCAGACTCCAGAGTCATGTTTTCTATGCCACACTCCGTTATCTCCCCTTTATTATAAGAGGTGATAACCATGGCGTTGCCATATTTCCTGTCGATGGTCATTGTGAGCGGAGCATCGAGAGTGGCGGTATTCCCTTCAACCTTCACCACGGTTCGGTTCCACAGCATGTCGATGTCTGTAGGTTTCCATCCCGTATAGTCAAGTCCTCCACCGAAGTCATTACACTTCAGCGACTCTATCCACTCCTTCGTTGAAGGGCGCAGAATCATAATCCTGTCGCCGGCTTTCAACATTCCGCCGGCTTCGAGTGCTATCGTGCGGCTGCCGGCTTTCAGCTTCTCGTCGGCAATCTTCAGTGTGTCGCCCTTTGTCAAATTGTTCTGTCCCTCGATATATACAAGAGCGCCGCGGTCGAAACCACGCTTCACGAGTCGCGTCTTCTTTTTTCCCATGCCGCGGAGCACCACTCCCGACTGGCTTATCCTCAACGGCTGGTCGAGATAAAATGTTCCCTCGCCGATAAGCACCGTTCCGCGGTGCCCGTTCTTGTCAGCCTTCAGCGACGACACGTAGTCAATGGCCTTTTGCAGGCGCTGGCTACAGTTGCCCTCGGCGTTTCTTACTGCCACAACATTCCTCACATCGGGAATGTTCTGTTCCGAGGCATGGTATCCGCAAGTGGAGTAGTCCATAGGGATGAACACCTCTTTCTTTTGTTTTCCTCCTGCCCATGTTGCCGTGCAGAGTGTGAATGCGAGCGACATCAGGACAATCTTCTTATTGTTCATATTCTTTTTCTTTTTTCAGAGTTATCCATGTAATATAACGTTCTAAGTTTCGCTTTTGTAATGTTTTCGTGTTGCTAAATTACAACAAATATCTCATTTGTGCAATAATTGTCGGTGAGAATGGCATCAAGGCTGAAGATTTCCTAAGTATGGATTTATCAATACTGTTTGACTGATTAGAATTTTCTGTTGGGTCTTAAAAAAGTTATTGCAAACTTTGCAATAGTTATTTCCAAGTTTGCAATAGTTATTTCCAAGTTTGCAATAATTATTTCTAAGTTTGCAATAACTTTTTTACGTCTCGATATTTTGAAATATACTTGCAGAGAGAATTATTCTTTGTATGTTTTTCAAGAGTATAGCTAAAAAAAATATCCATCACCGACGGGCAATAAGCCGTCAGCGATGGACAGTTGGTAGTTGGTTTTTATTTTCGCCAGAACCTTGACGTTATGTCTTGAAACGACCCGTCGGCGAGTTTCTTGTACAGGCGCTGGTTTGTAGTCCTTTCCTTCAATGCACCGAGATGTTCGATGTATGGTCCAAGTTTTATATAGTCGAAGTTCTTCTGACTGATATTGCTGGAAAGCGTTTGCCTGCCACTGTACCAGCCCACTTTGGTGTCGGGATATGTGGAGTGGATATACATGGCAAGTCGTTCCACATCAGAAGGCGACGCATCACCGCCCATAAAGCATATGCAGGTGATGTCGTCGCCATATTTCTCCATAAAAGCGTCGATCGTGTTCTCGTCGAGTTCCTCGCCGATGTCGTTCCATAGATAACTGCTGTGGCAGCCCGGGCAATGGCAGGGACAGTTGGAGATGTTGATAGACAGAGTCACTTCGTCTGGTATCTCCTGGAACACGATACCGCAGTTTACGTGTTTAAGCATTTTCGGTATCATTTGTCTTTATGCCAGTTTCTCCTTTCCTGCATAATAGCGGCGGTGAGCCTCCTCCTGGCGTGCGGCAGAGAAGTTGCTGACCCTCTTCAGGTAACCGATGATACGTGTCATGTAGTCCACGTTCTTGCTGTGGCAGTGAGGACACTCCTTGAGGTAGCGCTTGTCGATATGTCCGCAGTCGTTGCAGATGGTGTTCGGGATATTGAACGTGAAGTAGTTGCATCCCTCTTTTGCGGCAACACGAAGCAGCTGTCGGTATTGTTCTTTCGAAAGGTGTTCGTCGAGGTTCATGTGCAAGGCAGAGCCACCGGTGAGATGCTCTATATAGGGAGCGCCGTGCATCTTGAATTTGTCTATTATATTCAGCGAGTCGTCTTCAACTATGTAGAAATAGCTGTTGTAGCAGTCGCGTGGTACGAAATATCCGTCTTCGCGATCCCATTTGGCATGTTTTACTCCGACGTTCTCTGCTGGAATCATCTCGCAGTTGAACATCACGTCCTTTGTTCTGTATTTCTTGTTGTATTCCTCCACAATTCCGAGTACACCCTGTACAAAAGCCAGGTAGTCAGGATTGTCTGTAATGGAGAGTCCGAGGAATTCGGCAGCCTCCACAAGTCCGTTAACTCCTATCGTAAGATACTGTCTGCCCATATTGATGTAGCCGGCATCGAAGAGTGGCAGCATTCCTTGCTTCTGTAGTTCCTTCAGGTTCTCGTTGTATGCGAGCTGCACTTTATGTACGAGGTCAACGACCTTTGCGAGGTATTCCTTGTAGTCGAGCTTGTTGTTTACGGCATACTGAATGCATCTGTTCAGGTTAATGGTGAGTACACTCTTTGAGCCGGTAGACACGCCGCCGGCACCGAGCGTATAGCTAAAGCCGTTGTCTTGGATTTCATTTCTCAGTCGGCAGCATGAGCTAAGCGAGTCGGCGTTGTCGCTCATGTATGTAAAGAATGAGTGTCCTTCAGAGTACATCTCTGCCGTGAAGTCGCCCCATTCCTTGTCGAGTACGTCTTTTCCGTCGGAAAGGAGAGCCATTGTTTCAACCGGGAAGGTGAGCACGGTCTTTGTGCGTTCCTTGTTGAACCACTTCATGAAGCGTTTTTGCAGCCAGCTCAGTCCGTTCCAGTCCGGTTGGCTTCCGTCCGGGAAGTAGAATTCACCGAAAAGACTCTCGAAATAAGGTTTGTCGTAATATGCGATGTTCCAGAATACAGCCTGGTAGTTTCTTGCTCCCGTAGGTTGGTTTATGGAGTAGACAATTTGCTCGAAGCAGTCGGTAATGATTTTGTCGATGGTACGCTGTTTGGCTGAAAGGTCGACAACCTTGTCGGCATGTTCCCAATAGTCCTTGCCGTATTCCACTCCGATGAAATAATTCAGATACATCAGGAATTCCGGAGTAGCGCATGCACCGCTCAGCATGCTCGACACCATGAACACCATATTGACGAAACCGCCGCAGAATGACTTCAAGTTGGTCGGTGCTGTAGAGTTTCCGCCGATAGCCGTAGTGCCGCCGATGAGCCATGGATACATGGTTATGGATGCGCAGTAGTTGGCGAGGCTTGTTTCGTCATTCTTATATATAAAATGGTGTGTAAGCAAGTCAATGTATTTATCAGACAATTCTTTTCCGTACATTTTCTTTATCCTGTCGGTCAGCAAACGTCTGTTCAGTCGGATAAAGCTGGATTTTGGAAGTTCTCCAATAAGAGTGGCAATATTCTTGTGCTCCACATTGGCATTGGCGTCGTATTTCGACCCTGTTGCGGCATTAGAAGCCTGGCAGTAGTCAGCGAGGAATTTCAGCTTCTCCATAGTTTCGCGGTCTTCGGTGTGTTTCTGTCTGTAGAGCATGAAACTCTTGGCTACATTATAGTAACCCTCTTTCATGAGCGACTCCTCTACCTGGTTTTGGATGTCTTCTACGGTAATTCCTTCACGAATGTCGAGGTTTGCTATAATCTTAGAGATGCAACCTAAATCAGTAGGTTCGTTAACGGAGTTGAACGCTTTGATTATTGCACTCATTATCTTGTCCAGACTGAAGCGGTCTTTAGAACCGTCACGCTTAGTAATGGTGAAGTTTTTTATTTCCATGATTACGATAAATTATTTCTTTTGTTTATTTGTTTGGGTTTAAAGTTTTCTGTTTTAACAAGCTATAACATCCTGAATTTGTCGCATAAGTTATTTGTTATTAATTACTTACGTTTAATTTATTGTTTGATGTTGCTTTGTTTCTTTGTTGTAAAAGTTTTCCGTTTTGGATAACTTTTATGTTGTTTTGGTTTGGAAAGTTTTCAGATTTGTTTTTCTTTTCCGATGCAAAGGTATGAAAAAAAAAGAAGTCTGCAAGCGGAAAAGTATAAAATCTATATAAAAAAAACAGAGATAAAATCTGTCTCAAAAGAAACAGAAAATGTTACTCTCTGTTTATCAATTAGTTTGGTGTATTTGCTTATAGTTAAGCGTTCAGTGTATGTTTTTTTACTATTATTTAAGTTGGATTTCCTTGTACCCTACGAGGCGGTCAGTCCGTTCTCCTTGTCCGCGAAAATATACCAAGGCTGAATATCTGTTTTCGGTTTGGAAGAAGCTGCCTTCGGTTGGCATTATCTCGGTCTTGCCTTCCGGGGTGAGCATTACGTATTGATAGGAGTAATATCCTTGTTTTAGAAGAACACACCCTTCATAGCGTGTCTTTTCATTGTTGTATTCCATTTTATATGCAGGTGTAAAGCTGTCGTATGTCCATGCACCGTTTATATATACGTCGTTGCTTACGGGAGAAGGGCAGTTGAGGGTGAAATGTACAAACATATAGTCAGAGGCTCGATCGTTTTCTATATTGTCGCTGTTGCGGATGTAGAATGCGCCGTCGGCATCCTCGTCGTATAGGTAATTAGGGCGTGGGTCATTCTCGTAGAGCCATGCGTGGTAGTTGTTTCCGTCCCATGAGAGGCGGTCTACTCCCATTGTGGCATGAGAGGTGGCGAGGGTTTCAAATTTATGGTATTCGTTGCCGGCATCGAAGATGAGTTCCCGGTTGTGTGTCCATTGCAGTCCGTCGACAGTAGTATACTGTGGCTTGGCATTAATCTTTGCGTTGTCCCAGCGGTGGTTCTGTAGCACTGCTGTCTTTATTTGCGTAGATGGGTCGACAACGCGCAGGGAGTTGTATCTTACGGTCATTCCCACCTGTTGGTGTGATTTGTTAGTGTCGATGTCGGTATTTGTCGTTACTTCCATTCCTACGGTTGCTGCAGGTTCGGCAACCATAAAGCATGCAGTAAGAATCTTCTCGCCTGTATTGTCGTCGCTTACGGTCAGTTTGTAGTTGCCGCTGAGTTTCAGGTTACATCTGTCGTTTGGAATAGTCAGGCTGTAATGTGTGTAAAGCACATTCGTGCCGATAGACTCGTCCACATCTTCGATTGTATTGTCAGTCGCAAAGCCTTCTATGTAGTCGCTTTGGAAAAGTCCGTCGGATACAGACCAGTCAGCTTCACAGTGTTCAATGCTGTATGTGTATCGTTGGTAAGTGTGTGTAAGGTCGTCAAAAGAGATTTTTATCACGTTGTCCGGATTGTTGTCGTGAAGTTGCATGACGGGTAGTGATAGCCATTTATCGCCGCACACAACTTGCAGTGATTTTATGTTGTCTTTGAAAATCTCGTTTCGTTGAGCGTGGAGTTCTGCCGGTATCACTGAGGTTATGGCAGCGGCAGCAAGATGCAGAATGATGCATCTTGTCATCTTGTGTGTATTGTTGTGATGTCTTGTCATATTCATTCCTCCGATAAAATCCGTTCTATGGCAAGTGGCAGGTATTTGTATTCTAAGGCGTGTACCTTGGTGGCGATTTCTTCTGGAGTGTCGTCCGGATGGAGTGAGGTGGAGTGTTGTTCGATGATTTCACCACGATCGTACTCGTTGCTTACATAATGTATCGTTATGCCGCTTTCCTTTTCGTTGTTTTTCTTGACAGCCTCGTGTACGTGCATGCCGTACATCCCCTTTCCGCCGTATTTTGGCAAAAGAGATGGGTGTATGTTTATTATTCTATGCGGGTATGCTTTGGTAAGAAAATCCGGGATGAAAAGCATGAAGCCGGCAAGAACAATAAGGTCTATATTGCTGTTCGCAAGTAGTGGTAACAGCGTTGAACTGTCGTTGATTTTGTCTTTGGTAAGGATAATGGCTTTTATTCCGTATTCCTTTGTCCTTTCTATAACCTTTGCTTTCGGGTTGTTGGTGATGACCATAGCTACCCTAATATTGTCAGACCCTTTGAAGTGTCTGATAATATTAGCGCAGTTCGTACCGTTGCCCGAGGCAAAAATGGCGATGTTTTTCATAAGCTCAATAGTAAATGGGGGTTAGCTGTAATCAGTCGTTGTCGATGTCAAAATCGTCGTCGTATTCGTCGAAGCCGAACATTGCCGGTTCGATGAAGGCGTCAAGGCTTCGGCGGTCCTTCTTCGTTGGGCGTCCAGTTCCTCTTGCCCTGTCAACAAAACCGCTGATGCGGCTCATTTCGAGAATCTCGTATTGTTTAGGGTCAGTAACATTCTCGTAAATTTCCGGGATAAGCTTTGCACCTACGCGCTGCTCTATGCATTTTAGAATTTTAAACGAGTATGTTACCGGCGGTTTCCTTACGCTCACCGTTTCTCCTGCTTTTACCATATGTGATGGCTTTACGCTTGTGCCGTTGATTGTTACCCTGCTGTTCTTGCAGGCATCGGCAGCGATTGAGCGGGTCTTGAATATTCGTGCCGCCCATAGCCATTTGTCAATTCGTGCTGTATCTGCCATGTTTCCTTTAGGTTATTTCCTGTGGTTAAACTGGTTCATTGTGATGTCAATGCCGGCAAGTGCAAAGCTTTTGATAATTTCGCATGCGGTATTGATTGATGGTTCGAGAATCTTCATGTCCTCGCTGTCGTATTTCCCGAGTACCCATTCCACTTGCATGCCGCGTGGAAAGTCGTTGCCAATTCCAACTCTCAGCCGTGCGTATTTTTGAGTGCCTATTACCGACTGGATGTTTCCGAGTCCATTGTGACCGCCATTACTGCCGTTACCTTTCAGTCTGAGATTTCCGAGTGGTAATGAGAGGTCGTCAACGATAACCAGCAGATGTTCTAATGGAATGTTTTCTTTGTTCATCCAGTATCTTACGGCATTTCCGCTGAGATTCATGAAAGTTGTAGGCTTGAGCAGTATGAGCTTTCTGCCTTTTACTGATGTTTCGGCAACAAAACCATATCTCTTGTCCTGGAATTGTGCTCCAGTTTCATTGGCGAAGGCATCTACAACCATAAATCCAGTGTTGTGTCGCGTCTTGTCGTATTCGTCGCCCGGATTGCCGAGACCAACGATTAAGAATTTGTCCATTTCCTTTCTTTACCTTATTATATATATGAAGCGTCGGTTTCTTTATAGTCCCGAATTTTAGGTCTGTCCTATAGCTTCATATTTCTAATTTAAGTATGTGTATATTAATGAAAAACGGGTGACTCCAAATATTAATATTCAGAATCACCCTTATTTCCTTTTGAAGCCTTTATGCTGTGTAGCAGTAATTATGCCTCAGCGTCGTTAGCTGCAGCGATAGACTTACGTGTAGCCTTGATAGAGCATACAACAACGTTCTTGCTTGTTGCCATCTCCAGACCCTCGTAGTTGAGCTCGCCAACCTTGATGCTCTTGCCGATAGCAAGGTTTGTAACGTCGATGTCGAGATGCTCAGGGATATCCTGATATTTGGCTGTAACGTTGATCTTGCGGATAGAAAGGTTCATACGACCACCATCGCGAACACCCTGTGCCAAACCGTTGAGTTTAACCGGGATACCGATAGTGATAGGCTTCTGGTCGTTAACCTCGTAGAAATCAACGTGGAGAAGCGCGTCGGTTACAGGGTGGAACTGCAACTCTTTCAGAATTGCTGTGTGCTCCTCGCCGTCGATAACGAGCTTGATAACGTAGATGTGTGGAGTGTAAACGATCTTGCGAAGCTCGCTCATAGGACAAGCGATTGACAGAGCCTCAGGAGCACCGTCAGCGTTCTTGGCCTCACCATAGAGGTTACATGGAATCAAATTCTGCTTACGCATAGCTTTAGCAGCCTTCTTGCCAAGGTCGGTTCTTTTCTGACCTTTAACTTCAACTTCTTTCATAATTGTGTTACTCTAAATTAAGTTGTTAATAATAATGCTTAATTCACCATCACACGGGAATTTTATTCACGTAGTGCTTTGAAAAAGCTGGGCAAAGGTACCGCTTTTTTGCCTAACTCGCAAATTCTTAGATAAAAAAAGCGTAAAAACATCCCGCTTTTCTTGCAAGAAACATGTATTTTGAGTATTTTTGCAGAGATTTTTTACGAAATACACGTTCATTATTATATAATAAGATGATAAACAGAGAATTGATAAGGATAAAAATTGTCCAGTTAACCTACGCATACTATCAGAATGGTAATCATAACATGGATAACGCAGAGAAGGAACTCTTGTTCAGTCTCTCGAAGGCATACGACTTGTATAACTGTCTCCTGTCGCTTATAGTTTCTGTGTCAAGAGAAGCTCATTTGCATTATGATGTAGAGGTGGCTAAGGCAAGGCGTGAAGGTAAAGAACTTCCTTCTGCAAAATTCGTCAATAACCGTTTTGCCATGCAGCTCGAAGAAAACAAGCAACTCTCTGAGTATGTAGAAACTCAAAAGACGACATGGGAAGACAACATCGAATTCGTAAGAGGGCTTTTGGCACAAATAGAGCAGAGTCAAATTTATAAGGATTATATGTCGAACGGTGAGGATTCTTATGATGACGACCGTGAGGTGTGGCGAAAGCTTTACAAGGCTCTTGTTATGGAGAACGATGATCTTGACTCGCTGCTCGAGGAGCGTAGCCTTTATTGGAATGACGACAAGGAAATCGTTGATACTTTTGTCTTGAAGACAATCAAGCGCTTTGATCCTAAGAACAAGGCGAAACAAGAACTGCTTCCTGAGTATAAGGATATTGAGGATAAGGATTTTGCGGTAAAACTCTTCCGTGCAACTATTCTCAATGCTGACCAATATCAGCGTTATATGAGTGAAACGTCGCGCAATTGGGACTTCTCCCGTCTTGCCTATATGGATGTTGTCATTATGCAGATTGCTATTGCCGAGATGCTTAACTTCCCGAATATCCCTGTCAGCGTGACAATCAATGAATATGTTGATCTTGCCAAGCTTTACAGTACTCCTAAGAGTGGTTCTTATATAAATGGTATGCTCGATTCTATTGCCAGATATTTGTCGGAGACAGGTAAAATGTTGAAACCTGTTGCCGAGAGAAAGTAGTTGGCAGTATGCCGATGGCATTATTTGTATCTGATTAATGCAAGTCGGAAAACCAGAATCAATAATAAA
>DAIOXG010000062.1:0-10711 GCA_036758085.1 Prevotella sp.
GCCATCCTCACACGCGAAATCTTCTCACAAGAAAAAGTGCTGCGGAATTAAGGAAGTGGAAGAAAAAACTCCGTGCTTGGCAGACCTTCTTTTGAGGACAACTATGCCAAACACGGAGTTTATTTTTATTTCTTTAAATCGGCTTGCCGGATTACAGCAGAGCGTCAAACTTCTTCTGAATAGCCGACTTCGACTGTCCACCTACAAGGCGGTCTACTACTTCGCCTCCCTTGAAGAAGAGAATTGTAGGGATATTGCGGATTCCGAACTCCATAACAATGTCGTCGTTCTCCTCTACATCACACTTGCCTACTACGATCTTGCCGTCGTACTCTTTTGCCAATTCCTCGATATAAGGAGCGATGGCACGGCACGGACCACACCATGTAGCCCAGAAATCTACTACTAAAGGTTTGTCACCATTCTTCAAACTCTCAAAGTTCTCGGTTGTGATTGTTACTTCCATTTTTACTTTTTCTATTTTGTTGTTAATAATTCTGTTTACTTTATCTCTATGGCAAACTGTATGCCATGTTTCCTACCATGACAATAGAAGCCGTCTATCTGCCGATTTTGTCCGTAAATGTTTGGCATTACTATGTCGGCACTATCAGTTTATGTGATACTCCATAGCATCACAATTGTCGATGAATAGCAACAGATTGCGCGTAACGTCTACGCCGGGCAATTTGGAGCGCATCAGCACTCCCCGACGGTCTTCCACACTGTTTATCTGCATGAACACCTGAGTCTTGCCCGGTGTTTCGTTTACCATCTCGAAGAGGTCTGACACCATAACCTGAGTCATCTTCTGCGGATCGATATTGATTGTGATTTTCTCAATATACTTATCTTTCACCGTATCGAGATACTGCACGTCGTTGATATTCATATCATAGAATTTCGACGTGGCATATTTCTGCGAGACAGTCATCTTGACATAAACGGAGCAATTCTCCGAAAACATGCCCTTCCATCTACCCCAAGATTCACCGAAGAGAGCCAATTCGCCGGAGCCGTTGAAATCCTCTATCGTTACAATACCAAACGGCGATCCCTTCTTCGTAAAGCCCTCGCGAATGCCGGTAACGATTCCTCCAAACGTCACTTCACCTTTCTTGGCAAGTTCCTCTTTGTCGCCAATCTCGGGGCATTTAGTGTTGCAGAGATTATTGAGCACCACGGCAAACTCGTCGAGCGGATGTGCAGAGAGGTAGATACCTACAAGTTCGCGCTCACGGTTAAGGCGAATGATATCGCTCCACTTTTCAAAGTTTTCCGGGAACTTCGGTGGCGTTACTTCTACGGCATCGAAGGCTCCGAAGAGAGAGTTCTGTGCTTCTCGCTTAGCCGACTGATACGACTGTCCGAAACGTATCAGCGTATCAAAGAAGCTGTCGCCACGCTCGTTGACTCCCATCAGTTGTTCACGAGGCACGCCGAAGCTGTCGAAGCCACCGCTAAGTGCCATACTCTCAAAGCATTTACGGTTGCAGGCGCTGAGGTTGACACGCTGCACAACATCAAAGATGTCCTTATATGGTCCATTCTTTTCTCTCTCGCTAATCAGGGCTTCGGCAGCAGCCGTTCCCATTCCCTTTATTGCAGCAAGTCCGAAGCGTATCGCTCCATGACTGTTCACGCTGAACTTGTTGCGACTCTCGTTCACATCCGGTCCCAGTGTCGGTATGCCCATGGCGCGACACTCGTCCATAAGTTTCGTGATTTCGGTTATATTGGCAAGGTTTCGGCTCATATTGGCAGCCATATACTCTGCCGGGTAGTGTGCTTTGAGGTATGCCGTCTGGTATGCCACCCATGAATAGCATGTGGCATGCGACTTATTGAAGGCATAGCTGGCAAATTTCTCCCAGTCTGCCCATATCTTCTCGAGCACCTTAGGGTCATGGCCGTTCTTTTTTCCGCCCTCGATGAACATCGGCTTCATCTGGTCTACGATGGCTTTCTTCTTTTTACCCATCGCCTTTCGGAGAGCATCACTCTGACCGCGGGTGAAATCAGCAAGCTGACGCGAGAGAAGCATCACCTGCTCCTGGTACACGGTGATTCCGTAGGTATCCTTCAGATATTTCTCCATGCATGGGATATCGTATTTTATTTCCTCCTTACCGTTCTTTCGGGCGATGAACGACGGGATGTAGTCCATTGGTCCCGGTCGGTAGAGGGCATTCATGGCGATGATGTCCTCGAAGGTAGTAGGATGCAGCTCTCGCAGATACTTCTGCATTCCGGCAGACTCAAACTGGAAGGTACCGATGGTTCGTCCCTCGCTATATAGTTTATATGTATCGGGGTCGTCGATAGGTATAGTATCGAGGTCTATGGTTTTCCCCGTATGCATGCGGATATTCTCCACAGCTTCTTTCAGAATGGACAGGGTCTTCAGTCCGAGGAAGTCCATCTTGATTAGTCCGGTCTCCTCGATAACGTGTCCGTCATACTGCGTACAAAGCAGTTTGTGTCCTGGGTCGGCCTTGTCTTCGGCTGTAGACACCGGCACCCAGTCGCTGATGGCGTCACGACAGATAATTGTTCCGCAGGCATGGATACCTGTGCCGCGCACGGTGCCCTCAAGCATCTTTGCGTATGATATCGTGTTGCGCAGTCTCTCGTCGGGCGAAGCCTCAGCCTCTCGCAGTTCCGGCACGCATTTTATGGCATTGGTGAGGTTCATCTTCAAGCCGTCTGGCAACTTGTCTGGAATCTGCTTACACAGGTGGTTGATGACTGGCAGCGGCACTTTTTCCACACGGGCAACATCCTTCAGGGCATTCTTCGTTGCCATGGTACCATAGGTAATGATATGTGCCACTTTGTCATGCCCGTATTTGTCTTCCACCCATTCGAGCACCTTTCCTCGTCCGTCATCATCGAAGTCGGTATCGATATCAGGCAATGAGATACGGTCAGGATTGAGGAAACGCTCAAACAGCAGGTCGTATTTCATAGGGTCAATCTTGGTGATACCCAAGCAGTATGCCACCACAGAACCGGCGGCTGATCCACGTCCCGGTCCTACCATCACGCCGAGTTCATCGCGAGCGGAGTTGATAAAGTCCTGCACAATCAAGAAGTAGCCCGGGAATCCCATGGTCTTCATGATATGCAGCTCAAACTTCACTCGCTCTGCCACATCATCGGGCAGAGGATCGCCGTAGCGTACCTTTGCTCCGTCGTAGGCAAGTTTGGCGAGATAGTCTGCCTCAAACTTTATTCGGTATATCTTGTCTATGCCTCCGAGTTTCTTTATTTTCTTGTCAGCCTCATCCTTCGGCAACGGGTTCTCGCCGTTCTCGTCGGTGGTGAACTCGCGGTAGAGCTGTTCCGGCGTATAGTTGCGACGGGTGTCTTCCTCTGTTCCGAATTCTGCAGGAATAGGGAAAAACGGCATGATCGGGGCATGGTCGATGCTGTAAGTCTCTACCTTGTCGAGAATCTCGAGTGTGTTCGACAGGGCTTCAGGTACATCGGCAAACACTTCGTTCATCTCCTCGCGGGTCTTGAACCACTCCTGTTTTGAGTAGAGCATACGGTTAGGGTCATCGAGGTCCTTGCCTGTAGCAAGACAGAGCAGGTGGTCGTGAGCCTCAGCATTGTCCTGGTCTACGAAGTGGGCATCATTGGTGCATACGAGCTTTATACCATACTCCTTGGCAAGCTGCATTATCACGCGGTTTGCCTTCTGCTGCAGGGGGAAGGTCTCGCGGTTTGCCCTCTGGTTGGGGTCTTTCACTTCATGGCGCTGCAGCTCCAGATAGTAGTCGTCGCCAAACACGCGGTGATACCACTCTATTGCTTCGCGTGCTCCGGCGATATCATCCTTCAGGATTTTTGCCGGCACCTCGCCGGCGATACATGCCGAACAGACGATTAGGTCTTCGTGGTATTTCTCCAGGTCGGCGCGGTCGGTTCGCGGTCGCATATAGAATCCGTCGACCCATGCCCTCGACACGAGTTTTATGAGGTTCTTGTATCCGTTGTAGTTTTTGGCGAGCACTATCAGGTGGTATCCGCTCTTGTCTATCTTCGGGTCGGAACGGTCGCTCTTGCTGCGGCGTGCCACATACATCTCGCAGCCGAAGATTGGTTTAAATTCAGGTTTCCCTTCATCGCGGAGCTTTCCATTGACCTTGTTGCAGTAGTTGAACAATTCCTTCACGCCGAACATGTCGCCGTGGTCGGTTATTGCCATTCCCTTCATGCCGTTGGCAATCGCTTTGTCAACGAGTTTCGGAATGCTCGACTGTCCGTCGAGAATACTGTAGTACGTATGAACGTGGAGATGTATGAAATCTTGCATTTATAATGATTTTTACTTGAAAGCTGGCGAAACTTCGCCAAAACAAGGCTCAAAGTTACAGCTTATAGCTGAAACGACAAAAGAATAAGAGTAAAATTTGTAGAAATGAGATAAAAGAAGTACCTTTGCAAACGCTTTATATTAAAGCGGTTTTCACAAGTAATTGATACTATGGGTAAAAGAATAAAGAAACTTAAAAATGTCAGAATACATAGAGAGGGCACCGACACTCTGCTTTACGGCATCATATTCATCGCTGCCGTAGCAGCCATTTTGTGGATGTCATTCGACAACAAGATTGCCTTCTGGAGCTTCCTCCTCGTTTTTGGCATCGTATACACTATAATAATCAACTTCTTCCGCTGTCCGAAAAGATTCTTCGACGGGGATACGGAAAATATCGTTGTCGCTCCAGCCGACGGCAAGGTGGTGGTTATCGAGGAGGTTGAAGAGAACACATACTTCCACGACAAGAGGATTATGGTGAGTATCTTCATGAGTCTTTTCAATGTACATGCCAACTGGTTTCCCGTTGACGGAAAGGTGAAGTTCGTTCACCATCAGAACGGGAACTTCCATAAAGCATGGCTGCCGAAGGCAAGCGAAGAGAACGAACATGCCGACGTGATGCTCGTTACCGACAGCGGTACCGAGATTCTGTGCCGGCAGATTGCCGGAGCCGTGGCAAGACGCATCGTTACTTACGCCAAGCCGGAAGAAGACTGCTACATCGACGAGCATTTGGGATTTATCAAATTCGGTTCCAGAGTTGATGTCTATCTGCCGCTCGGCACTGAGATATGCGTAAAGATGGGACAGAACACCACAGGAGACAAGACAGTCATAGCAAAACTTAAATAATCGAAACGCCCCGGACGCATTCTCCAAGAGGATGTTTTCGGGGCTTTCACTTTTTCAGTACATTTATTAACGGATAATAATTTATATTTATCAAAGGATAAAAAATGGCAAATTTCATCACTAAGAATATTCCTAACACTATTACGTGTTGTAACCTGATATCGGGCTGTATTGCTACGTCGTTCGCTTTCGTCAACAGACCGGAGCTTGCTCTGCTATGGATTGTCATCGGAGCGACATTCGACTTCTTCGACGGCATGAGCGCACGGTTGCTTGGGGTTTCGTCACCTATCGGAAAGGAACTGGATTCGCTTGCCGACGACGTAACATTCGGAGTGGCCCCGGCTACTATGGTTTTCTCACTGCTCGCATCTATGGAATATCCCGCATTCCTCGAACCTACAAGAAATTATCTGCCGTTCTTCGCTTACATAATGGCGGCATTTGCAGCCCTGAGACTGGCTAAGTTTAATCTCGACACAAGGCAGACGACTTCGTTTATCGGATTGCCGACTCCTGCCAACGCACTCTTCTGGGGCTCGCTCATCGTGGGGGCAGAGGAGATTATCGAGGCATCACCATATAATGTTTTTATTGTTATGGCAATGGTATTGCTGAGCAGCTATATCCAGGTGGCAGAGCTGCCAATGTTTGCACTGAAATTCAAACATTGGGGATGGAAGGACAACGAGGTGAAATACGTT
This sequence comes from Prevotella sp., assembly GCA_036758085.1. Lineage (GTDB taxonomy): Bacteria > Bacteroidota > Bacteroidia > Bacteroidales > Bacteroidaceae > Prevotella. Next base: position 5,887 of record DAIOXG010000062.1, read on the forward strand.
TTCATCATCACTTGCATTCCGCTGCTACTTATTTTCCGCCTCTCGGCGTTCGCCATAATCATAGCATGGTATGTCATTCTGTCGGTCTACGTAAACCTATCAACCAAACAGAAGGCAATAAAGGATGACACACGGGCATAACACAGGCAGCAAAACGGCGCATGGCATCATGTTTGCCGTTCTCATAACAGCTAAATAAAGTATTAACCCAAGTAAAACTGAAACTGATTATGGCTATTTTACTATATCTTCTGCTGTTCATCTTCATCTATTCCGTGGCAAAAGTGGCATGGAAATTCTATACCATCTACCGCAAGCTGCACGATGCCACAAGGCAGTTTCGCGAATTCAGTTCCGGACAGGACGCAAGCGGATACAATTCTTATTCTACTACCACATCAACAGGCGAAGTGATAGAAGACCGACGTACAGAGGATGAGATTAACCGCAAGATTTTTACCCAAGAGGAAGGGGAATACGTGGACTTCGAGGAAGAGAAGTAACGGAACGTCTATATACATCATTATATATAAGTGACTGCACACAGTCACTTTTTTTGTTTGGTAATCTGACTACAAGCAAGAAAATATTCAAGATATGAAGAAACAGGAATACGCAAAAGTGAATAAGGAATGGCTTATGGAGAAAGCCAAGGAGGACGGAGTAATGGAACTGCCCGGCGGCATATATTATAAGGTGGTGAAAGAGGGACTCGCCGACGGGCGGCACCCCTCGCGCCGCAGCATCGTTACTGCCCACTACACTGGCAGGACGATAAACGGCAAGAAGTTTGACTCTTCGCTCGGCGGCGCACCGCTCGCCGTACGCCTCTGCGACCTTATCGACGGATGGATTATCGCCATGCAGCAGATGTGTGTGGGCGACAAATGGGAGGTGTATATCCCGGCTGAAAAAGGCTACGGCAAATTTTCGCAACCCGGCATACCTGGCGGATCAACACTCGTGTTCGAGATTGAGCTGTTAGGGATTGCATAAAGAAGAAAATCTGTCCTAAACTTGTCCAACTCGGCAGGTGTTGACATATTGTTCATGAAGTAAACAGTATAAACAGAAAGAAATTTTATAGTCTCATATTAACTTATAAAGAATGAGAGGCTGCCCACTGCTGCAAATTGCTGAGGGCGGTCTCTTTTTTTATTGCCTCATCGAGCGACATCCCTTCTGGTGTTATACTGTCGGCGAAAGCAAAGCCGGCTGTAAGGAGACTGGCTTTGTCGGAAACTTGTCCGGCGATGAGTTCTACGGGGACTCCCTTCTGCCTGCAACGCTCCAGAATACGCTGCGGCAACTTTCCCATCAGCGTCTGCCGGTCGGCTCTCCCCTCGCCCGTTACAACGAGGTCGGCATTCTTTATCTTATCGTCGAACCCGACGAGGTTGAGCAGTAAATCCGCTCCGCTCTTCATCTCAGCACCGAGATATTGCATAAAGGCATAACCCAGTCCGCCGGCGGCTCCGGCTCCCGGTTCATCCGACTTGTCGAAACCGAAATGCAGGGCAGACTTTTCGGCAAAGAGCCGTGCTCTCCTGTCGAGCAGCTCCACCATCTCGGGCGTTGCTCCCTTCTGAGGGGCATAGACATGGGCTGCGCCATTTTCGCCGCACAGAGGATTGCTGACATCTGATGCCAGCGTGAAATGGCATTCGCCAAGTTCCGTCTTCATAGCCTCGTCGAAGTTCTTCCCCCTTGCAAAGATATCCACAAGCGCCCGTATCATTCCTATTCCGGCATCGCTCGTGCCCGTGCCGCCAAGTCCGATGATGAACTTTCGGCAGCCGCGCTTTACGGCTCTCGACAGCAGTTCCCCCACTCCATACGTGGTGGAGCGCACAGGGTTCCGCTCGTCCTCTTTAACAAGAGTCAGTCCGCAAGCCTGTGCCACCTCTATTATCGCCGTGCCGTCGGCAGTAATGCCATACTGTGCATCCATGCGGCGCATCATGTGGTTGTGGATATAAACCGGCTGGAGCGTTCCGCCGAGGGCTGAGGTAAAGGCTTCGAGCATCCCCTCGCCGCCGTCGCTCATCGGGATGCCTTCTGTTTCTATTCCATATTTGTTGAATTCTCCTGCAAGAGCATGCTCTGCCTCAATTGACGACAAGCATCCCTTGAATGAATCTATTGCAAGAACGTATTTCATGTTGTATTCTGATTTATTTTCGGCAAAGTTACATCTTTTCGGGCAACAGGCAAAAAAATAAGGGAAAGCAATAGAGGAAAGAGAAAAATGAAACTCTATATTATTTTTATTAACAGGATAATTTATCGTTCATATTCATGCACCTTTTCTCGCCATGGCAGAGTCGAAGCAAGCTTCACTCTGCTCATTTGGCTTAACGAAAACGTTCCTTTATCTACCTCTACATGGGGAGAATTCAACCCTACGGGAGTATCGTTTTATCACAACGAAGGTATTTTAACGGTAGTTAAAAGTGTTTTTAACGGTAGTTAAAACACCTTCGTTAGATTAATCCGCTCCTTCGGTATATAAAGAACAAGACTTGGTATATACTTCATTCCGAAAGGAAAACGACAATGAGGGCAGAGGCGATGGCTCAGAGCATCCACTTGTCTGGGGAGGCGATGGAGGGGAAGATTATAAATCTGAAACTTGAATATCCAATGTTGTTTCTGTTGTTTTTTTATAGTCAACAAATCTGATTGCTCCTGTTCGGAACTTTTTAGAACCTATAGTCTATTTTCCATAACCCCTCGCTCCTACCCTCACACTTACCCTCACCCTTGAAACCCCGATAACCAGGGGCTTTGATGGCTATGCGTGAGGGTAAAATCCGGAAAAACTTTTTTTCTGAAATGATGTGGGGAAAGCTTTATACTTCCTCACAAACTCTCATCTCCACTCCTTTGTAAACCACTACTATCTTATGAAGCACAGTGGTTTTTACGGAATTCTTTACTACTTCTGTATCAGCATAGCGAGTCACCTGCCCGATGGCTTGCCGGCGCAATTCTTCAACACGCGAATCAGGGTCTTTGCTCTTGGCATATTTCAGTTCGATGATATACGAATGGCGCATGTCGCTATAGATGTCGAGTAGAGGGTGCATGAATATATCGGCATAGCCCTCCTGTGTGTCGCTCACTGATATGGGGCGATAGAAACGGTTCTGACATGTCATCGCCAATGTGAAGCCGTGGACAAAAAACTCGCCCTTCTGATGGTCGCGCTGTGAAGAATAGCGATGGAGGGCATCGGCAATATACTGGAAATATGCCTGCCAGTCGCCATCATAAGCAAGGCGGCTGGCAAGGTCGCTCTTTTCATAGTTTTCAAACGTGAGGTCGTTCTCCTTGTAGGTGTCGAGAAGATAGCGGAATATCTGCTCGCGAACCACCTCGTTGGGAATAACAAATTTCGTCTTGCCCTTATAGGTGCCGGCGATTGTAATCATTCCGAAATAATACAACAGACTCACGAAATTGTCGGGGTCGCAGATGTTCTCTGCTGGGAAACCTGTCTTCAGTTCGCCGGTTATGAATCCGTTGCTCACGAGGCTTTGGATTACACTTGCATCATGTGCAAACTCCTTGTCGCGACGTATGAGCATGCGCAGTTTGTTGTAGTCCACGCGGATGTTGTCTTCTACCATATTATCAGGAATACGGCCACGGCTACGCACATAGTTGTCGATGAAATACAACACCATATTTGAATTGTACATCGTTACTTCGCCATAGGCTGCTTTGGCAAAGCAGTAGTTGTCATACCATGGTTTCATTATCTCTATCAGTTCATCGATAGAATAATTGTGGTAGCCATAGAAGTCGATATAGTAGGTGAGCATGTCGCGCACTTCCTGCTCCGTAAAGCCTGTCATCTCGTTGAATTCATGATTCAAGGAATAGTTGGTGCCGATGTTGAAGCCACTCGTAAGGTCGTCCATCGTAACAGGGCTTACTCCGGTAACGAACACACGCTCTATGGAAGAATCCGTTCCTGCCTTGATAGTGTCAAAGAAATTCCGAAGATAGCCCGTGCCGTGGGTCTCGGAGCAGTATTCGTCAAGACAATTAGGCTCAGCAAGTATCTTGTTGGTGAAGTGGTCGTACTCATCGATAAACAGATATATCTTCTGATTGGCTTTCCTACATTCTGTGCAGATGTAATCCAGCTGATCAACAGCACCATCTTTTCTATTCAACTCTTCCTTCATTCCTGAAGGGAGATACTGGGCATATACATCACAGAAGTAATTGAACGCCGTATTGCAATGTGCATCCAATGCCTTGCGGTAGTTGTTGAGTTCGGCATTGACAACGGCAAAGTTCAGCTGTATCACCAGATACGAATTACGCTCCGGCGTGGGATGTTCGCCGATATACAGTCCCTTGAACAGCATATCGAACATGTCGGCATCGTTCACGTCATAGTAGTGTTGCAGCATAGACATGGTAAGGCTTTTGCCGAAACGCCGCGGGCGAATAAAGAAAAAGAATTTGTTGGCACGCTCTATCTCCTCAATATAGCGTGTCTTGTCAACATAATAGCAGTCGTCACGTCTAACGGCGACAAAGTTCATCATTCCGTATGGAATCCTCTTTGCATATTTTTTTCTTTCCTCTGTCATTGCTGTATCTGTTTAATGTATCTGACACGGCAAAGTTACACATTTTTCTGGAATATGACATAAAAAACGCTCATATAGAGTATTTAGACAAGGGTGTTTTATTATTCGTTTCACTTCCTTTGGTTGTGATTTGCTTGAAATTTACTACCTTTGTGGTAGAATCAACAACATATCAGCGGTATTGTCTTTTGCGGATATTGTTGTGATTTGCTTGA
>DAIOXG010000063.1:0-9863 GCA_036758085.1 Prevotella sp.
AAACGGCATTTCTTTCTCTTTATTGCATTATTTTATAAAGTTTTTTATATATTTTCAAGATAAATGCTGTATTTTTGCAACATGCTTCAGAATAATACATCAGAGAAATGCCTAATAAGTTTTATCGTCACGTTCCGCAACATGACGGATAAACTCGTGCGGGAGTGTATCGACAGTATTTTGAATTTGTCGCTCCGCAAGGAAGAGAGGGAGATTCTTGTTATTGACGACGGATCGGACAAATGTCTGCTTGACTCTCTAACGGATATTTACAATGAGATTATATATATAAGGAAGGAAAGCGAAGGAGTTGCATCGGCACGGAATTTCGGCATGCGCATCGCTACCGGAAAATACATACAGTTTGTTGACGGAGAAGACAGGCTGCTCAGCGAAGCCTATGAACATTGTGTAGACATCGCCAGATACAACGCTCCGGATATTGTCATCTTCAACACCGGCAGCGACAGCTCCGGACGAAACGATTATGAGGGGGAGGAACCGACTGAAGGTACTGAATACCTGAAACGCAACAATCTTACTACCAGTCCATGGGGATATTTGTTCGCGGAGAGACTTCTCGCCGGACTGAAATTCGATACCTCGATTGAAGGTTCCGAGGAAGAGTTCACGACTTTGCTCTTTCTTTGTGCCGAAAAGATATACAGTACATCTGCCGAAGCCTACTATGATAGGAATTGCGAGAAGCGAAAGATTGACAGACACGACAAGAAGGCTGTAATAAGACGGCTTGACGACAACGAGAAGATTATTTTCCGACTTCACGACTTGTCGGCAACTATGCCTACGACTGACAGGATTGCACTTCAGAGACGCATCGCACAGCTGACAATGAACTATATTCTGAACACTTTGCTGTGGACCCGCTCGTCAAAACAACTGGAATCAAGAATAAAGGAATTGGAGGGGTACGGACTTTTCCCTCTTCCGAACAAGAACTACTCTAAAAAATATGTACTCTTCAACAAACTTAGCCGAAGGGGAATTATACGAAAAATGATCTGTAAAATGCTGGGGTAAAAATTACTCTCCCGTTTTGGAGTAACAATACTTATTATAGATAGTGGGCAAACTTTTAGCCAGAAACCAGAAACGCCCTCAGACAAGTAATGCCTTGGCATTTTTTACTTGTCTGAGGGCGATAGATATAAGTAATAAAGTAAACTAATTACTGAAAAATTAATCAATAATCAAGCAGTTCCTCTGGGGATGTAATGAATGTCGTTGCACCTATCGACTGAAGGAAATCCTTGTCGCGGAATCCCCACAACACACTAATACACGGAATGCCGACATTCTTTGCCGTATTGAAATCAACATCGCTATCGCCGATATATACGGCATTCTCCTTCCCTACTCCAAGCATGCGCATTGCCTCGACAACAGTATCGGGAGCCGGTTTCTTGCGGATATTTTCTCTCTCCCCTATTGCAACCTCTACGTATTCGCCGAAGAAATGCTTTACCAGCTCCTGCGTAGCATCATAGAACTTATTGCTTACAACAGCTATTCTCTTTCCCCTTGCCTTCAATTCTTTCAACATCTCCATTATCCCTGGATAAGGCTGCGTCGTGTCGAGTCCGTGTTCAAGATAATGCTTGCGGAATGTGGCATACGCTTCATCAAATAGCGGATTCTTGTCGCCACCTTCGATGGCTCGCTCCATAAGTTTCCTCACACCATTACCAACGAAACGGCGAACGTCGTCAACTGAATGTTCCGGAAGTTTTACGCTCCTCAGGGCATAGTTTGTACTTGCCGCCAAATCATTAAGCGTATTCAGTAATGTTCCGTCCAAATCAAAAATATAAGTGCTGTACTCTTTCATACCTATTGAATTTTATACTTTACAAAGGTATATATTTTATTCCGGTTTCCATACCATACAAGCTCCCAAATCTTTTCATTTATATATATTTTACCTTATATGTACAAAATTATTTGCTCAAAGTGGCCTTTTGTTGTAACTTTGCAAAGTTTTTGGGCTTACAGACAGACTGTGTCTGTGATACGCCGCATTTTTTGAACTAAGCATTATGAAATATTAATATGGCAAGGAAAAAGAAACCATTACCTATACTGGAGAACGTTACGATTACGGATTGCGCTGCCGAGGGAAAAGCTCTCGCAAGGGTCAACGATATGGTTGTTTTCGTTCCGTTCTGTGTGCCGGGCGATGTTGTCGACCTGCAGGTCAGGAAAAAGAAACACAGCTACTGCGAAGCTGAAGTAATACGCTTCATAAAGAAGAGCGATGTGCGCGAAGAACCTTTCTGTCAGCACTTCGGTATTTGTGGCGGATGCAAATGGCAGACTCTCCCATACGAGAAGCAACTCGAGATGAAACAAAGTCAGGTGTTCCAGCAGCTTACGAGAATTGGAAAAATCGAGCTGCCTGAGTTCTCTCCTATCCTCGGCTCCGTCAAGACACGCGAATACCGCAACAAACTGGAGTTCGGATGCTCCAACAAGCGATGGATGACAAGGGAAGAGATTGCATCCGGCGAACCTGCCGGAGAGATGCGCGCTATCGGATTCCATATTACAGGTGCCTTCGACAAGATTCTGCCTATCGAGAAATGTCATCTCATGGACAACCTGCAGAATGAGATTCGCAATTCCATACGCGACTATGCCATAAGCCACGACATGACATTCTTCGACCTCCGACAGCAGGTTGGTCTGTTGCGCGACGTGATGGTAAGAAATTCAAACACGGGAGAATGGATGGTTTTGGTACAGTTCCATTACGACGTTGAGGGGGATGAGCAGCGCGCCATGGCTCTCATGCAGCATCTCGCCGACACTTTCCCACAAATAACCTCATTGCTTTATGTCAACAACCAGAAGTGTAACGATACTTTCGGCGACCTCGACATTAGCGTATTCAAGGGTAATGACCATATCTTCGAAACGATGGAAGGACTGAAGTTTAAAGTCGGTCCGAAGAGTTTCTACCAGACGAACACAGAGCAGGCTTACCATCTGTATTCCGTGGCTCGTAATTTTGCACAGCTTACAGGAAAGGAAGTTGTTTACGACCTCTATACCGGAACGGGAACCATCGCCAACTTCGTGGCAAAACAGGCAGCCAAGGTAGTGGGAATAGAATATGTGCCGGAGGCTATCGAAGACGCTAAGGTGAACTCTGAGATTAATGGTATCGACAACACTCTGTTTTATGCCGGCGACATGAAGGATATTCTAAATGATGAGTTTATCGCTTCCCACGGCAAGCCCGACGTTATCATTACCGATCCGCCACGTGCCGGAATGCACCAGGATGTAGTAGATACCATATTGCGTGCCGAACCGAAACGCATCGTCTACGTAAGCTGCAACCCTGCAACTCAAGCCCGAGACCTGCAACTGCTCGACGCGAAATACAAGGTTACTGCCGTTCAGCCGGTTGACATGTTCCCTCACACGCCACACGTGGAAAATGTTGTTGCTCTGGAGATGAAATAACTGAAGCTTTAATGTCAATACAGCAACATACCGGACTTGCTTCCCAGCAAGCCCGGTATGGGTATATAATACAAAAACATTATGAATTTTATTTTAATGGGAAATGTGTATTTTCAAAGTCATGTTGTCCAGTTATTGCGCCACACTATATGTGCGGCATTTTCGCTCACAATATCTCTCGCATTGTGCACAGATATCATAGCCTAACAATGCTCCGAGTATAAAATCCTCCTCTGGAGTAAGTTGGTTGAGCGGACGGTTTACCATCAGCCGTATGGCATCCATACATTCTTTCTTTCCGAAGAACAGGTTCATACGGTCGTTGCCAACGGGTTGTATGATATAGTTGATGTTTTGTCGCTTGAGACGCTCTAATGCAAATTCTTCGTATTTTTTATTAAACGTGAACAAAACCATTTTTCGAACGCCCTTTTGGAACTCATAAATATGGTTCATCAGGACTTTCATGTCTATCGGCATTACTTTTGTCTCTTGCATAATCAGTTAATTTTAGAAATTATTTTATATTTTCCGACAGGCAGCCACCCGCAAACAAGTTCCCCAACACTCCGGGAAGAGTCACCACAGGAAACTTTCCGTTGCGGGAGCCTTGTCCTATCAGCATTTACAAAGCATCCTTGATGCTGTCTATCCAGGCATCAATTCGCTCGTCTGTCTTGTCGTCTTCATTTACGTCGTCAAGAGCGAGACCAACAAACTTGCCGTCTACTACAGCAGCTGAATCGTCAAACGTATAACCGTCTGTTGAAACGGCTCCTACAAATTTCACTCCCTTGTCTTTCAGGGCTGAATAGATCTCGTCCATACCGCCACAGAATGTGTCGCTATACGACTCGCAGTCGCCGCAACCGAAAAGAGCTACTGTCTTTCCATTGAGGTCAAGTGCCTGTAGTTTCTTAACTCCGTCATACCAGTCGTCCTGCATTTCGCCAGCGCCCCATGTTGAAGTGCCGAGGATAAGATTCTGTGCACCATTAACCTGGTCGTCTGTCACACTTGCCACATCGATGACTTCTGCTCCGAGCTTCTCGCCGATCTTCTCGGCAATGCCCTGACATGTTCCTGTTGAGGAACCGTAAATTACTAATGTCTTTTCCATTTTTATCTCGTATATTATAAAGTTTTCTATTGTAATGTCGAACTACTCTCTCGTGAGTTTCATTCTCTTTTGTCGAACTTCCCTTCGTGAGTTTCATTCTCTTTTACGGCTGCAAAGTTATAACATACCGTAAACTTCTGCAATACCTAAATTTAGGGTTTCAACAAAATACCTAAAAGTAATGACTGGTTTACGGAGCAAAGAGAAATGAGGGCTATCCGGAATATGGGGTGATAGTATATATTATCATTTCAAATACCGGTTGAACCCAAAATGAATGACTATAGTTGTCGTTGCTTGCCAGAAAACATTTTCATTGTATTTTTAGGTTCTGAATTTACCATTCAAAAAAATTAGCCACCAGTGGCGTACGATTATTCAGCACCACTGAACCAATAGCCGACAGCGATGAACAAATAGCCGCAAGTGGTGTACAATTTTTTCCACATATAATTTCACTATATCTATACGGCTATGGCAAAGATTAAAACGGATAAAAGATTAAGGCAAATAAAAGTTCCACCTTATTATATATAAAGAGAAACACGAATAAAACGAATTAGAAAAAATAAACAACACATGATGGGATATTCTAATTAATTTCACTAACTTTGCCAAACGAAGAAAAATAAGGAAAATGAAACTTACAAAAAACAGATATCTTGCAATTTTTACAACTATCGTAGCGATACTCGCCATTACCAGATGTATAAAGCCAAGCATCGCATCTGATACGGCAGACAACAGGGAGACAACGAATACAGACAGCTTGACAATAGCTGCCGAGAGCGACAAAATGCGCAACGCCGCTTCCGACATTTCTCCCGACACACCGTCACGCTTCTTCGACAAAGACGGCAAGGAAGTAAGAAACCGGATTTATAGCGTACCGAATTTTGGAGAGACGTTTCCCGACAGCAATAACGTACAGCTGGAAATGGCAAAGAAATACGGTGTCAGTCCGGTAAAGAACCGCAACGATGCGGAGAGCCGCAAAAGCGAACTCGTATATGTCGGAGCAAGTCCGTATTATACCATGGACAAGCTGAACAGCAGCATTCCATACCTTGTGCCGCGTGCTGCCATCCTGCTCAACGACATCGGACGCTCCTTCTTCGACAGTCTTCAGACTAAACGCATCCCGCTACACAAGGTGATAATAACGAGTGTGCTGCGGACTCGCGATGATGTCGACAAGCTGCGGACTCGCAACAATAATGCTACGGTCAACTCCTGCCACCTTTACGGCACGACATTCGACCTGTGCTACAACCGTTACTCTACGGTTAGCGACCCAGACGGGAACCCTCGCCGTGCCGTAAGAAACGACACATTGAAATGGGTGCTCAGCGAGGTCCTTAGAGACATGCGCGTCAACAAGCGCTGCTACATTAAATATGAAGTAAAACAGGGCTGCTTCCATATCACGGTAAGATAGCAAATAAAGCATCATTCAAATAACTGTAATGCGAGAAAATAAAATTATATCCCCATTTCTCTCGCTTAATCAGATTTTTACACTACCTTTGCAAAAGCAGGGAACAAGAATTGAATGCTCTTCCCGATTTACACCACCTTTATAAAATAAAAAAGAAACATTTTGATAGAGAAACATATTGTTTTAGAAGACATCGACCCGGTGGTCTTCTATGGAGCAAATAACGCGAATCTGCAAATGATACGCTCGCTGTACCCGAAACTGAGAATCCTCGCCAGAGACAACGTGGTGAGAGTGCTCGGCGACGAGGAACAGATGTGCGCTTTCGAAGAGGTTGCAGAAAAATTAAGAAAACATATTCTGAAATTCAATGCTATCGCCGAAAAGGACATCCTTGACATCGTTAAAGGAAAAGTAACAGGCGAGGAGACATCGAAAGACGTAATTGTATACAACATCTCCGGCAAACCAATAAAAAGCCGCAGCGAGAACCAGCAGAAGCTTATTGATGCCTACGAAAAAGACGACATGGTCTTCGCCGTAGGACCTGCCGGAACGGGAAAGACTTACCTCAGTATAGCTCTCGCCGTAAAGGCTCTGAAGGAAAAGGCCGTAAGAAAAGTCATACTCAGCCGTCCGGCAGTAGAAGCCGGCGAAAAACTCGGATTCCTTCCGGGAGACATGAAAGACAAAATCGACCCGTATCTACAACCGCTATACGATGCTCTTGAGGATATGATTCCGGCTGTCAAGCTACAGGAGATGATGGAAAAGAACGTCATACAGATAGCTCCGCTCGCCTTCATGAGAGGCCGCACGCTGAGCGATGCCGTGGTTATCCTCGACGAAGCACAGAACACCACGTCGGCACAGCTCAGAATGTTCCTCACCCGAATGGGCTGGAACACGAAAATGATTATCACCGGCGACATGACACAGGTTGACCTGCCTAAGGGAACACGCAGCGGACTAAGGGAAGCGATGAGAATCCTGAAAGGCGTGGAGGGGATATCGATAGTAAATCTGACCCAGACGGACATCGTTAGACATAAACTCGTAACAAGAATTGTCAAGGCATACGAAACGGCAGACAAGGAGAGAAAAAACGAATATGAGGATAAAAAATAACTTTTTATCCATCCTTTGTTGCCAGTTCGCCATAAAATAAGTACATTTGCAGGCAATTATTACTTATGCGAGCAAAATCCCGCGCCAATGGCGACAAGAGACAAGTCCGCAGCGTTAAAACAACAAGAGACATTTGTCTGACTTTTTAATATTTAATAAAGTAATGAAAGCATTAACAAGCACAGATTTCCACTTTGAGGGACAGAAAAGCGTGTATCACGGAAAGGTACGCGATGTCTACAACATCAACGATGACATCATTGTAATGGTTGCCACCGACAGAATTTCGGCATTCGACGTAGTATTGCCAAAGGGTATACCTTTCAAGGGACAAGTCCTGAACCAGATTGCAGCAAAGTTCCTTGACCATACTAAGGACATCTGCCCTAACTGGAAACTTGCAACACCGGACCCTATGGTAACTGTTGGTCTGAAATGTGAAGGATTCCGCGTGGAGATGATTATCCGCTCTATCCTTACAGGATCTGCATGGCGCGAATACCAAAAGGGATGCAGAGAGTTGTGCGGCGTAAAACTGCCTGACGGAATGAAGGAGAACCAGCGTTTCCCGGAACCTATCATAACACCTACAACAAAGGCTGACGAGGGTCACGACATGAACATCTCCAAGGAGGAAATCATAGCACAAGGCATCGTAAGCCGCGAGGACTATGAGATTATGGAAGACTATACTCGCAAAATCTTCGCTCGCGGACAGGAAATTGCTGCAAAGCAGGGACTTATCCTCGTTGACACGAAATATGAATTCGGAAAGCGCGACGGTAAGGTTTATCTTATCGACGAGATTCACACTCCTGACTCAAGCCGCTACTTCTATGCCGACGGATATGAGGAGAAGTTTGAAAAGGGCGAACCACAAAGACAGCTCTCTAAGGAATTCGTACGCCAGTGGCTCATCGAGCACAACTTCATGAATGAGCCTGGACAGGTAATGCCGGAAATTACTGACGAATATGCTGAAAGCGTAAGCGAGCGCTATATCGAGCTCTACGAGCATATCACAGGAGAGAAATTTGACAAGGCTGCAGAAAGCGGCGACATCGCTGAAAGAATCGAAAAGAATGTCGCAAACTGGCTTGCTGCCTACAAAAAATAAAACATTCTGAACATCAGAGGGTATATCGGAACGAAGTCAAAAATAATATTATAATGAAGTCAAAACTAATATTATAATAATGTGAAAGGCTGCGTTTCCGACATATCCTCTTAACTATTTATAAGAAATTACGCATAACCGAATAAAGGAAAGACAATGTACGAGCAAGAAAAAATCAAACCTTACAACAAAAAGGAGAACAAGGGGAAACAGGTGGAACACATGTTTGACGCCGTTGCCCACTCATACGACTTGCTTAACCACAGACTGTCTTTCTGGATTGACAAATACTGGCGAAATTACGTAGTAAGGAAACTTGCCGAAAAGAAACCGGAAAGGATTCTTGACGTGGCTACCGGAACTGGCGACCTCGCAATCCTGGAGGCACAGAAACTGAAACCGAAAAGTATCGTCGGAGCCGACATTTCCGAAGGTATGATGAATATCGGAAGGGAAAAGGTAAAGGCGCTGCAACTACAGGAAACTATATGTTTCAAAAAAGAAGACTGCATGGCTCTCACGTTTGAAGACAACAGCTTTGATGCCGTAACAGCTGCCTTCGGAATAAGGAATTTCCAGGACCTCGAAGCCGGACTCAGAGAAATGCACAGGGTGATGAAAATAGGTGGAACTCTTTGCGTAATAGAACTCACACGACCCGTACATTTCCCGATACGCCAGCTCTTCGCCATATATACTCATACCGTTCTGCCGGTATACGGCAGACTCATCTCTAAGGACAAAAGCGCATATACATACCTGATAAATACCATCGAGGCTTTCCCGCAGGGAGAGACAATGGTGGAGATTCTGAAAAAAACAGGATTCTCGAAGGCTTCGTTTAAACGACTTACCTTCGGAATATGCACATGCTACATCGCAACAAAATAAAAACTTACAGCCATGGACAAATATGGAATTATCGGCCACCCGTTAGGTCATTCGTTTTCAAGGAGCTTTTTCAACGAGAAATTCCAAAACGAGAATATCGATGCTGAATACATCAACTTCGACATTCAGAATATTGATGAGCTTCCTGAAATTCTTGCCTCCAATCCGGAACTGAAAGGATTGAACGTAACGATTCCCTACAAGGAGAAGGTATTGAGCTTTCTCGACTATATCAGCGTGGAAGCAAGGGCTATAGGAGCCGTAAACGTTATCAGAGTGGACCATAAGGGGGACGACATCTTGCTGAAAGGATACAACAGCGACGTTATCGGATTTACCAAGAGTATTGAACCTCTCCTGGAGAAATTCCATAAAAAAGCTCTCGTCCTCGGAACGGGAGGAGCTGCCAAGGCTGTTGACTACGGACTGAAATCGCTCGGTCTCGAAACCGTGTGCGTAAGCAGGTTTGAACGACCGGGAACGATTCAATACAAGAATATCGATGCCGACGTGGTGAAGGAGTATAACGTTATAGTAAACTGTACTCCATGCGGCATGTACCCACACTACAACGAGTGTCCGGAACTGCCATACGAGGCTCTCGACAGCCATAATATTCTCTACGACCTGATTTACAACCCCGACCAGACACTGTTCCTGAAAAAGGGTAAGGAACAGGG
>DAIOXG010000063.1:9873-10666 GCA_036758085.1 Prevotella sp.
TGACCAAAAACGGACTGGAGATGCTGCTCCTGCAGGCTTTTGCAAGCTGGGACTTCTGGAACGGGGCGGAGAAGAAATAACCCCACGTGTGTGCTAAAACGTACGGCTCTTTTTAATGAAGATTATTTAATAAGAAAACTATTATAACTATTATAAAAAATGGATAAGTCAAACAGATATATGATGCGCGGCGTGAGCGCAGCAAAGGAGGACGTTCACAACGCCATTAAAAATATTGACAAAGGTATATTCCCTCAGGCTTTCTGCAAAATCATACCTGACGTATTGGGAGGCGACCCGGAATACTGCAACATCATGCATGCTGACGGAGCCGGAACGAAATCTTCTCTCGCATATATGTACTGGAAGGAGACTGGCGACCTGTCGGTATGGAAAGGTATTGCACAGGACGCTATCGTTATGAATACCGACGACCTGCTCTGCGTGGGTGCCGTAGACAATATTCTCGTGTCGAGCACTATCGGAAGAAACAAGATGCTTGTGCCGGGCGAGGTCATCTCGGCTATAATTAACGGAACTGACGAACTGCTCGCTCAAATGAGAGAGATGGGCATCGGAATATGGCCTACAGGTGGCGAGACGGCTGACGTGGGCGACCTCGTGCGCACTATCATCGTTGACTCTACCGTTACATGCCGCATGAAAAGAAGCGACGTAATCAACAACGCCAATATACAGCCGGGCGACGTAATCGTTGGACTGGCTTCCTTCGGACAGGCTACTTACGAAACGGAGTATAACGGGGGAATGGGAAGCAACGGACTGACAAGTG
>DAIOXG010000064.1:0-10621 GCA_036758085.1 Prevotella sp.
CGCCCTACTCCACCGCCGAAACCGGCACCAATGCGTTTCGCCATTTCGTCGGTCATACCGTAGAGGTCGGCAAAAGCTGCCACTACCGACTGACAACAGCCGTAGCCCTGCATAAAGTTTTCTACTGCCCGCTCGACACGTGCCTCCAATTCAGCCGGAAGCTTCTTTTTCTCTTCCATATTATCCTTTATCTTCTGATTATAATAATATCCCTCTTCCGTTTTCCTTTCAAATGAATGAAAAGGAAAATGGAAGAGGGCAAAATATTTTTCTGTTTATTTTGTTTACAGTCTTGACGATACCGCTCTGACGAGGAAATCAAAGTTCTGCTGCACAATCTCGTTGCCGCGCTCCAATCCCTTCGAAGAGTTTATCGTGGCATCGGGCAGGAAATGCTGACTTATCAGACACTGCTGCACTTCCGGACTAATGGAGAGCACGAAATTGAGTGCCTGGTTTCTCGACCATTTCTCGTTGTAATACGGGTTGCGCTCGTCTTTCACACAGAGTGCGCCATCGGGGAATATCTGCAAATCCTCTGTGCTCTTCTCCGGCACATAAAGTACGATATGCTCCTGGTCGACTGGCAACTGGAAGTTTTTCTCCACTTCCTCATCGGCTGGCAGATGTTTCAACAGGAATGCCTTCAGTTCTGCTGAGTTGGCGAAATAGAACAGATGGGTATTTTTCGACTCCTTCATCATGTCGTCGTATGCCTTTTGGAGTTTCTTATGTCCTTCGTAGTCTTCTGCCATCTCGTCGAACATCTTCAGGTCGTCGCCCCATGAGCTACCACCGTTGAGATGCCATGCACCGTCGTATTCCACAAATGCCGCCACGATTCCCTTGCGCTGATAGCATTCGTCTTGCGGATGGTTCAGCTCTTCTGCCGTAACGGTGAAGGTCTCGCCGGTGATATCCCGGAATGTCATGCTGCGGTCGTCGTTCACGCTCTCTATCTTATACATTCTATAGTCCATCTGCCGCTGGCTCTCCACCTTCTTAGCAGCCTCATCATTACCGTTGCCACGGAGTATTGACGCCATCCACTCTTGAGGTTCCAGTCTCAGCGGACCAATTTTTCCGGTATAGGTGAGAAGGCACTCTACCTGATAGAATGCGGCATCCAACGGACAATGTACGGCTTCTGCCATCTGGCGGGCACGGGCAACGATGAAATCAACAGCACTGGGGATATACGTGAGATAGCAACTGAAATATAACCATTTCAGGGCATCGCGCTGCTTATAGAAATCGCCGAAGAACTGCGGGTTATGGAAATAGTCCCTCAGGCTCTCGTTTACCGGCACCGTTTCGTAATGCTTCTCCAAAACATTATATGCTGCTATGGCGAGACGCTCCAGTATCGGGTTCTCCGGATTGCCTATCTTGCCATGATGCACCTCAAGCATCGTGTACCACACGATGAACTTCACGTCCTCGATATTCGGCTCATCTTCAAAATAGTTGTCTTTGTCTATATCATAGAACGGAAGCTGTCTGCCGTACATCTCCTTCACCTTTGAAGTGAAAGCGCGCCATATTCCGGCATCGGCGATTATGTCCTCGAAATACAGTGTTATGTTGAGCGCCATCTGGCGTATTCCGTTTACAGGAATATCATCAACTTTCTCTTTTGCCATCGCCGTGGCTACTTCTGTGGCTATACGTGCATAATCATTATCTGTAGCAGACTGCATCCCTTTTGGATGACAGTTCTTTACCGCCATCTGCGGTATTAGTGTCATTTTCATATTCTGTATTATATCTTTTAGTTTAATTATCTTCTATAAATCGTTTCACCTTCTTCAGCTTTATGCCATAGTTGAAGCTCTGGGTTGTTGAAACGCCGGCAAAGTTCACGGCTACTATCTTGCCGTATTCGTTGAGTACCGGACTGCCGCTTGAACCCGGCAATGCTGGAATGGTATACATTATCTTGTTGCCGTCGGATGTTTGCGAGATGTTGCCGCTCGTTATCTGCGCCTTGATACCCTGAGAGGTATTCGACAAGCTGAACCCGGCATTGAAGCCTATCATATACAGTTTGTCGTCCACCTTGATGTCGCTGTCGTCATCGGCAAACTCGAGCACAGCTGCCGTATCGGGAGTCTTCTTGTTTTTCAACTGAAGCATGGCAAGGTCTACATCCTGGTCTTTCGACACGGCGGTAACAACACACGGAGCGAGGTCGGTGATTTTCGTAACGAAAGTATTGTTGTATGCCACACTTACGTCGTAGACCGGTTCTATCTTTATGTCGCTCACGTCGATATTGTCAATCTTGTTCCATGTCTCCACGGCATTGTTGTATTGCACACTGAGTTCCTGCTGCTCTTCGCTGATTTCATTGAGCTTGTCTTCATCTGTCGTTACATCGCCCCAATAATCATAGCTGTAGCAATCCGACTTCTCGCTCTCCAGTTCATCGTAGCGAGCCGACATCTGGCGCATCTGCTCCTGTATCATCTGCTTCAGCGAACTGAACACGTTCTCCACGGAATGTTTGGCATCAGTGAAATCTATCGATGGCGTGGCAACATGGCGGTTGGTAATGATCTTGCCGTCAGGGGAGATGATGAACCCTGTGCCGGTAAGCATCGCCTTGTTCTTCTGTATCTCGCTCTCGTCGAAGGTGAAGTTTTCCATATCTCCATCCTTGTCGAAGCCCGTGAAATACCACTCGGCACCGGTGGGCAGCGTTATCTTATAATAGTATTGGTTTACTATCATCACCACTCCCGGACCGTTCTCCTCGAGAATCTTGTCGGGACTCTTCTTACAACTCGCGAAGCTCAACACGGCAAGCACAACCACCATCAGCCGCAAAATATGTTTTCTACAATCCATAGTATCAAAATTTTTGTTTTCCTTCATATCTACAGTCTATCAATCTCATCAACAGACATTCCCGTCAATTCCGCTATCAGTTCCTTTGCCATACCCTTTGCGATCATCGCCTTGACAATCTCAGCACGACCTTCAGCACGACCTTCAGCACGGCCTTCAGCACGACCTTCCGCAAATTTCTTTTTCTCTGCGCTTCTGATTGCATTAACGATATCACGGAAAGCATTTACGCTGTCTTCATACATTCGCAGTTCGTCGGAATTGAATTTTGATATTTCGGCTTGTTCAAACAGGCGGGTAAATACACGCTCCTGCAATGCTGCCGGACGGCTCATCAAAGAAGACAGATTCTTAAGCACATACATCCACTTGTCGTACATCGTTTCCAATTCATCTTCCTTCTTGTTAAATTTAGGAATCTCAACATAGACATAAGTGAGTTTATCATAAAACACCTTCTTCGTGTCCACCTCCATCAGCTTCACCTCATGATGCCAACGTCTTGCATCCTCCAATCCCTCTGCAAAGTTAAAATTCAGGAGACCTACCGTATACACGGAATTTAGATGAAAGTCCCAATCTCCGCCACGCCGAGCTTGCTCTCTGATAGGGAAAGTAGAATAGTATATTGTCCGATCCTTGAAAAACTCCTGATATATATTCTGCATTTCAACAATAAACTTCTCTCCTTTATCGTTCTCGCAATATACATCAAACACAGCGCGACGCTCATCTATACGGTCGCCAAGTTGCTCCGAATTGAGATACGTCACATCCTTTACATTCTGTTCCCCATGAAACAGGGCATTAAGGAAGCTTATCAACAATTCTTTGTTGAATTCAGAACCGAACAGTCGCTTAAAGCCAAAGTCGGTATGCGGGTTTAAATATTTATATTCCATGACAAAAGGCGCATTAGTTTATGTTGCATCTGCAAAGTATCTAAACGATATTACACAAAACTCCATGCAAATGTATTAAATTTAATACAAACCGCAAAAATATTGCTGCCAGATTTTCTGTTATGGCAATATGAAGAGATGTAAGGCGCAATGCTTCAATGTTTCTTTTTCTATGCCATAAGCACTATCAATAAAATGGTTGGGAGTACATCCCAACCTTTTTTATCTTAAAGTCGCTACAGGGCGACTTTCTTGCCATTCACGATATACAGTCCCTTGGGCAGGCGCTCGATGCTGTCGCCGACGTATCTGCCGTCGATGGCAGAACTATTCCCCACACAGCCAGTCGAGCACATACTGCTGCTTTATGCCGTCGTGGTACGTAACGGGGTCGTTGTCGAGCGTGAGCAGAAACTTAGGGAAGCTGTCGGGAAGGGAACGCAGCGGTGCAAGCTCGCGCTCCAGTGTGGCCTCATCTCTCACGGTAAGTGCTACCTGGTAGTAAGTCTTGTGTTCACCGCTGATTACGACAAAGTCGATTTCGGCATCGCCCACCTTGCCGACAAATACTTCACCGCCGCGACGTGCCAGTTCGAGATAGACCACATTTTCAAGCACGTGCCCCCAATCGCCACCCTTGCTGCCGTTGATGACATTACGCAGTCCGACATCGGCAAGATACAGTTTCTGACCTGTTTTCAGAAGCTGCTTGCCCTTGGCATCAAAGCGCGGCACGGAATAGAAGATGTAGCTGGCGGTAAGAGCGGAAATATAGTTCTCCACGGTATGAGAAGTTATTTTCCGACTGAATGAAGTCAGGGTATCCGAA
Organism: Prevotella sp.; assembly: GCA_036758085.1. Lineage (GTDB taxonomy): Bacteria > Bacteroidota > Bacteroidia > Bacteroidales > Bacteroidaceae > Prevotella. The sequence goes on from DAIOXG010000064.1 coordinate 4,582, forward strand.
ATTCTCTTTACTACGGAGATGTTGCCGATATTGTCGGCAAGGAATCTCACTACACTTTGGAGCATCATCACATCCGTGATTTTCCGTCGGCTCACCACATCTTTCAGTACTATCGTGTTATAGAGTCCCGACAGGTATTCTCTCACCATCTCCGGGTCGTCGGCTATCTGCACTACATAGGGGAATGAGCCTTGCCCGATGTATTGTTTATAGGCTTCTTCACGCGACAATGCCGGTGGCATGGCGAGAAGATACTCCTGAAACGAGAATGGATAGAGTTGTATCTCCACATAGCGGCCTGTGAGCAACGTTGCTATCTCGCCAGACAGAAGGTAGGCATTGGAACCGGTAACGTATATATCAACATTTTCGAGAAGAAACAGACTGTCGATTACTTTCTGAAACTGGTCGACAAGTTGTATCTCGTCAAAAAACAGATAGTTCATTCCTTCTGTTTGCAGACGGCTTTTCACTTCAGAATATAGCTCTTTATAATCAAGAAAGCGTTCGTTGTCGAGATTTTCAAAGTTATACTCCTGCACGTGACTTTCGGCTATTCCTGTCTGTAATAGCTTGTCTCTGAACATCGTTAGCAACGATGATTTTCCGCAACGGCGTATGCCCGTTACGACCTTTATTATCTTCTTGTCTTTCCATTTCTCAAGGAGCGACATGTATTTTCTTCGTTCTATCATAATCGGTAAAATTTGCAGTGCGCTGCAAATTTAGCAATAATCTGCAATAAATTTGCAGTGCAGTGCATTTTTTATTCCGTTACAGGGAAAATTTGCAGTGCATTGCAAATACACTAAGACTTTATCTATTTGTTACAATGGTTTTCTATTGTCTGTTACCATGCAGACAAATCTCGTTGACATTCTGTTTTACAGGTTGCAAAATTATTTCCTTTGTTTTTTATGTTTATCGCCCTTGCCAAGTAAAAATGCCGAAGGCATTGACGATGGATTAGCGGATTTCCGCTGAGTACTTGTTCTCATAAGGAAATACGATTATACATCGGCAAACCCAAGGAACGAGGGTTTTACTTGGTGAGGGTGTTTTTTCGGTTTTTGTCTAAAAATGCCGGATGAACCAAAAACAGGCAGACCAGTTGCTGATAAAATAAAAAAATGTTTTTCGGGCGTTTTACCCTCACACCCTCACACTACGGTCTGAAACGCCCTGTTTATCGGGCTTTCAGGGTGTGAGGGATAGTGTGAGGGGTGGTGAGGGTAACGCCTGTCATTGATGAGGGGAGGGAACTGGAGATGCGGGGATTGATTTTGTGATGGAAAAAGAACATAACAGTAAATAATCAGCAATAACTACTCATAACAGCCTGTAACCACTTACCATTTTTCTGGAAAGACATACTTTCGTGGCATGAAAGTCGAAAAAAGGCGACGTCTGCCGACGACAGGAACATTTGTTTAACTTTAAAATTTGTTTTGTCATGAATGAAAATGAAATCATTAACGAGGAGAAGGCTATAAAGGCTCCACGACTGTCAAAAGACTGGCTGTTCTGTTTTAACGGCATCTGCAAGATGCGCGAGAGCTGCTTCAGATATTTTGCCTCTCTGAATTTTTTAGGAAACAGGGAGCTGGGGCGCGCGGTATTTCCACAGAATGACTGCAACGACGAATGCAAATTCTATATCGAGAAGCGTATCGAGAGGAAGGCGTGGGGAATGAACGCGATGTATGAGAACGTGGCTTACTTTGATGCGCGAAAGATTAGGAAGGATTTGTATGACATCCTCGGCAACAAACGCGGGTACTACCGCTACAACAGTGGCGAGAAATGGCTCTCGGAGGAGGGACAGGAGATGGTTAGGGAGGTGTTCAGATTGTATGGATACGAGGACGTGGAGTTTGAACATTATGTTGAAACTTATGTCTATAACTGATCTGTATAGCTGAAATGGAATCGGTGCTTAGTGGTGGCACTTTTGGTGCAGCACTTCTGCACCAAAGGTGCAAAGCCCGGATACTCCCGGCGTTTGGGCCATTTAGCATTACGACTTTGGCGAAAAGCGTATACTAACATTATAACTATCAATGGCTCATGTATGCAAGCATTATAACGATCAATGGTAACTGCTCCGCCCCGGAAAAATCCGATTAAGCGAGAGAAGAACAAGCTTGCTTGTTTTTCCGAGCGTGAGGATTTTATCTAATGGGGAGGCGGAGGAGGGGAAGATTATAAATCAGAAAATTGAACATTAAAAAAAATTATACTACAATGAAAACGAAGAATATCAGAAGGAATAAGATGAAGGACTTGAAGGTTTCGGCAAATCAGGTGGGGAAATGGCTAAGGCTTATAGACAAGAGGAAGTCTGATTCTAATCTGACGGCTAAAGGGAAGAGGACGAAGGGCAACACGAGGATGGATGCCGTGAACGGGATGATGGATTTTCTGAAAGGAAGGTATCTGTTCAGATTCAACAGTGTGACGGGAACTACCGAATTCCGCCCTAAGGACGGCGGCGAAGAAGTGTTCAAGCCTCTCAGTCTGAGGGTGATGAAGCGAATGGCGCTTGAGGTGGAGCTCGGGGGATACGGAGCGACATATAACGACGTGAGGTATTTTCTGGAGTCTGACATGCTTGCCTGTCATGATCCGCTGAAGGCTTTTCTCGACGGATGCCGCGGTGTATGGGACGGCAATGACCGCATACGGCAGCTCGCAAATACCGTGAAATGCGACAATCCACACTGGGCGGACTGGTTCTACCGCTGGTTCTTGGGCATGGTGGAGCAATGGACTGATGCGCCGGCTACGAAGCTTTACGGCAACAGCGCCGTGCCGCTGCTTATCTCTAAACAGGGATTCCGCAAGAGTACCTTCTGTCGCCGACTGCTTCCGCCGGAACTCAGCTGGGGATACTGCGACAGTCTTGTTATCTCGGAAAAACGGCAAGTGCTACAGGCTATGTCGCAATTCCTGCTCGTTAATCTCGACGAGTTTAACCAGATTTCGCCGAAGCTACAGGAGGGCTTCGTGAAGAACATGCTGCAGCTGCCCACGGTGAAGGTGAAACGGCCGTACGGCAGGATGATGGAGGAGATGCCACGGCGTGCCTCGTTTATCGCCACGAGCAACATTGCCGAACCGCTCTCCGACCCTACCGGCAACCGCCGTTTTATCCCTGTAGAGATTACTGAACCGATCAACACCGACCTGCCTATAAACTACCGGCAGCTTTATGCCCAGGCGCTTGCGGCTATCGACAGTGGGGAACGCGGATATTTCAATCTGGAGGAGACGCAGCTGATAATGGAGAACAACCGTCGGTTTGAGGCGAAATCGCCTATGGAGCAATGCTTTTGGAATGTTTTCCGTCCGGCTACAGAAATGGAGGAAGGTCGCTACATGACGACGAGCGAGATTTTCATCGAGATGAAGTCGGCATGTGGCAGTCTTTTCAATATAAACGGTCTGGGAATGTTCGGCAAATGCCTGAGTGCCATTCCAGAAATGATTCGGCGAAAGACGCGACGCGGCACGGAATACTTCGTGGTGAGGGTATAATTTCCAACCCTCACACTTACCCTCACACCTTTACCCACTGAATATCAAAAGGTTACAGCGAGGTGTGAGGGTGTGAGGGTAAAACGGACGAAAAACATTTTTTCGTAATTTCTCTATTCCTCACTCACTGTCCAGTCGGTTATATTGCGTTGCTCCACATCGAAGTTGATGCCGACTTTTACTATCGGCAGACCGCTGAGGAGGAAACGCTTGGGATATTCTCTCAAGTCTATCTGCCTCATGGCTGTGGCTGCATCTTTGTTCAGTTTCAGCTCGAAGAGATACAGATGGGTTGCCGTGCGCAGAACCATATCCACGCGGCCACGCGGAGTGCGTACCTCTACATCCACATAGTTGTCGAGGATAGAGAAGATGACATACATCATCTGCTGGAAATGCCCTTCGGAATAGGCATTGTCGCAGTATGGTACGGTGGCGAGATATGCCTGTAGCATGCCGAGTGCGCCGTCCATATCGTTGCGGCGGATTAGTGCCGACATCTTGGCAATGGTAGTGGTGCCTTTCACCGTGTTCGAGCCAATATAGTTTGGCAGGAGGCAGCGGTAGAGCCCCACACGAATTTCCTTGTTCGGCAAGTCGAGCGTATAGAGGTCGGTCTCGGGATCGTAGCCCTTTATGGTGATGTAGCCGCTTTGGTAGAGCAGCGGCATGATGGAGGTCATACACTCCGTAGGGGCATCAAATTCTGACTTGTCGGCATCGCCGCCGCCAATCTCTGAAGGCATGACATGATATTTCTGGAGCATCTCTATGAGATAGGTGGGAGTGCCGGAAGAGAACCAGTAGTAGTCGAGCTTTCCTGCTGACATGGCATTAAGCAGGCTGTATGGGTTGAACACATCGGGCGACTGTGAGGCAAAGTGATAGCCATCGTAATACTCTCGCAGTTTGGCAAGCACCTGCTCTCGGTTCAAGCCTAATTTCTCTCCCAAGGCATCTACATCTGCCGACATCTGGGTTGTCAGCTCGTCATACGTTATTCCGCATATTCCGGAATAATCGTCTCTCATACTGATATTGGCGATATTGTTCAGTTCGCTGAATATGCTCATCTGGGAGAACTTGGTGATACCGGTGAGGAAAACGAAACGAAGGTATGGGTCGCTGTCTTTAAGGGGACTGTAGAAATTACGCATAACGTTTCTCAGCACAGGCAGTTTCTCGTCCTCGTGCATTACATCGAGCAATGGAGCATCATACTCGTCGATGAGTACGACAACCTGCTTGCCGGTCTTGTTATAGACTTCACTTATAAGATTTTTAAGTCGGATATTCGGATCTATTGAATCTGCACTTATTCCAAAGCGTCCTTCATTGTCAGTTAGAATATTAAGCAAATATCTCTCCAGCTGTTCCTTCTCCATATGTTTACCGCCTGCCATACTGAAATGCAGTACCGGATATTCTGTCCATTCCGTCTCCAACTTTTCTATTGCAAGTCCTTTAAACAGGTCTTTCTTGCCCTCGAAATAGCTACGGAACGTGGAAGTGAGCAACGACTTGCCGAAACGGCGCGGACGACTCAAAAAGAAATATTTACCGCCTGAATGTGTCATGCGGTAGACGTATTCTGTCTTGTCGACATACAGGAGATTCTTTGTTATAAGCTCCGAGAATGTCTGGATTCCTACGGGATAGAGTTTCAATGCTGCCATATCAAAAGATGCTTTATAAGTTTCTGCAAAAATAAGGTTTTTATTCGATATAAAAGATAAAACAGGGAGTTTTGATACTTTTATTCGTTATAAAAGACAAATCGCCCGACAAAAACATTTCAACTGATACACGAAAAAAGCCCGACCTTGCGGTCGGGCTTACCCTATGAGATATATTCAGAGAATTATTCAGCCTTTGGAGCTTCCTCAGCCTTTGCCTCCTCTGCTGCAGGAGCCTCTGTTGCAGGAGCTTCTGCCTTAGGAGTAGCCTTGCGGCTACGGCGAGTCTTCTTGGCAGCTGCCTTAGGAGTCTTGGCCATGTTCTCATCGAAGTCTACAAGCTCGATGAATGCCATCTCAGCAGCGTCACCCTTACGGATGCCAAGCTTGATGATACGTGTGTATCCACCTGGACGATCACCAACCTTCACTGAAATCTCCTTGAACAGCTCTGTTACAGCATACTTGTTCTGCAGGTAACGGAAAACTACACGACGTGAAGTTGTTGTATCGTTCTTAGAGCGGGTAATCAGTGGCTCTACATACTTCTTCAAGGCCTTAGCCTTTGCGAGGGTCGTAGTGATTCTTTTGTGCATGATCAGCGAAATTGCCATGTTTGCGAGCATAGCCTTGCGATGGTCAGCAGTACGGCCCAGATGGTTGAATTTTTTATTATGTCTCATTTTTTGTTCTTTGTTTTTTTTAAGGGTTCTAACCGAAGCACGAGGGAGAACATTCTCAGTTCTCCATCATGCCAAGGGAACTTTATTCCTTATCTAATTTATACTTAGAAATGTCGGTTCCAAACGACAGATTCAGACTCTCGA
>DAIOXG010000065.1:0-10369 GCA_036758085.1 Prevotella sp.
CAACCGCGGTGGCTACGGACAGCAGCGCCAGGGCGGATATGGTGGCGGCTACGGCAACAATCGCGGTGGCGGTTATCGTCAGCATTCGGCAGACTACGATCCAAATGCTAAGTATAGCATGAAGAAGCGTATAGAATATAAAGAGATGAACATAGATCCGGATGCACCGGTACGTCTGAACAAGTTCCTTGCCAATGCAGGAGTTTGCAGTCGTCGCGAAGCCGACCAGTATATACAGGCTGGAGTGGTTAGCGTGAACGGAACGGTAGTTACCGAGCTCGGGACAAAGGTAAAGCGCACCGACGAGATAATGTTCCACGACCAGCCGGTGAACCTCGAGAAGAAGGTTTACGTGCTCCTCAACAAGCCGAAAGACTATGTTACGACAAGCGACGACCCACAGCAGCGCAAGACTGTAATGGACCTCGTGAAGAATGTTTGTCCGGAGCGTATCTATCCGGTAGGACGTCTCGACCGCAACACTACAGGTGTGTTGCTGCTTACCAACGACGGCGACCTTGCCAGCAAGCTTACTCATCCTAAGTTCCTCAAGAAGAAGGTGTACCACGTATATCTCGACAAGAACGTTACTGCTCATGACATGCAGCAGATTGCCGAGGGTATAACGCTCGAGGACGGAGAGGTGCATGCTGATGCTATCGAATATGCTCACCCTACGGACAGGAGCCAGGTGGGTATCGAGATTCACAGCGGACGCAACCGTATCGTGCGCCGTATCTTCGAGAGCCTCGGATACCGTGTGATAAAGCTCGACCGCGTACAGTTTGCCGGACTCACAAAGAAGAACCTGCGCCGCGGCGACTGGCGTTTCCTCACTGAGAAGGAAGTCGACATGCTGCGAATGGGAGCTTTTGAATAAGAGCGATATAGAATAGAAGTTCTGGGAGAACCAAGAGTTCTAAGTTGTCTTAGTTCTCCCGTTCTCCCAGAACTCTTTTAACAAGGAATAATTATAACAACAACACAATATGAAAAGAACAAAAGTTGTCGACGCGCTGAAAAGTACTGACTTTGGCGCAACGGTTAATGTGAAGGGATGGGTTAGAACTCATCGTAGCAGTAAGGCGGTTGACTTTATCGCCCTTAACGACGGTTCTACAATAAAGAATATTCAGATTGTCGTTGACCCGACAAAGTTTGATGCCGAGATGCTCAAGCAGATTACAACAGGAGCATGTATCAGTGCAACTGGTGAACTCGTGGAGAGCCAGGGCGCCGGACAGACGGTTGAGATCCAATGCCAGAATATCGAGGTCTACGGACTTTGCGGCAGCGACTATCCTATGCAGAAGAAGGGACAGAGCTTCGAATACATGCGCCAGTATGCTCATCTGCGTTTGCGCACCAATACCTTCGGTGCCGTGATGCGTATACGCCACAACATGGCAATGGCTATCCACACCTATTTCCATGAGCACGGATTCTTCTATTTCAACACTCCGCTCATTACGGCAAGCGACTGCGAGGGTGCCGGACAGATGTTCCAGGTTACGACAAAGAACCTCTACGACTTGAAGAAGGACGAGAACGGCAAGATTAAATATGATGATGATTTCTTCGGCAAGCAGACTTCACTTACAGTGAGCGGTCAGCTCGAGGGCGAGCTTGGAGCTACAGCGCTCGGTGCCATCTACACATTCGGACCTACGTTCCGTGCCGAGAACTCAAACACTCCTCGCCACCTGGCAGAATTCTGGATGGTGGAGCCGGAGGTTGCCTTTATCGATATGGCGGAGCTTATGGATCTTGAAGAGGACTTCATCAAGTATTGCATCCGTTGGGCTCTCGACAACTGCAAGGACGACTTGGAGTTCCTCAACAAGATGATCGACAAGGGACTTATCCAGCGTCTTGAGAGCGTGCTCAATTCTGATTTCGTACGTCTGCCATACACTGAGGGTATCAAGATCCTTCAGGAGGCTATTGCCAAGGGAAAGAAGTTTGAGTTCCCATGCGAATGGGGCGACGACCTCGCTTCTGAGCATGAGCGCTTCCTCGTTGAGGAACACTTCAAGAAGCCGGTTATCATGACCAACTATCCGAAGGCTATCAAGGCATTCTATATGAAGATAGACGAGGAGGAAAGCGGCTTCGGCGGCAAGAGCGGACAGACTGTTCAGGGTACTGACGTCCTCTTCCCGCAGATTGGTGAGATTATCGGCGGTAGTGTCCGTGAGGAGAGCTACGACAAACTGATGGCTGAAATCGACGAGCGTCAGATTCCTATGAAGGATATGTGGTGGTATCTTGATACCCGTAAGTACGGATCTTGTCCTCATGCTGGTTTCGGACTCGGTTTCGAGCGCCTTATTCTCTTCGTAACCGGTATGCAGAATATCCGCGACGTTATCCCGTTCCCGAGAACTCCAAAGTCTGCTGAATTCTAATTCGCAGGGGATTGTAAGTATTATACATAACGAAAGCGAGAGGCAAAGAAACCTATTTTATTTGGTTTCTTGCCTCTCGCTTTGTTTATCTAAAAAATAATTATCCTGTATAAATCATGGGATTATATAATGTATAATAGGACAAAGTCTACTGGCTATAACAAAGTTGTACATATAATATTGTAGCCATAGTTTCAAACAATCTCTAATCCATATTCCCTAATCTCTAATCCACATTCCGTAAGACATATTATTTCTTTTTGGCAATATAGTACAGCTAAAGTTCAATTAAGTCGAATAGGGTAATGTTGCGGACTTTCTGTTTGCGCTTATGCCAAGACTTTTGATTTACCGGAAAATTCCCCCCCCCCCGTTCATTTTGGGCCTTCGTCTTGAGCATTATAAGTCCGGCATTCACCGTATTGGCGATGGCAGACCATGAGCCGCGGGTCATGAACATGGAAACAGGCTTTTCAAGTCCGATAGCCTTGGATATCGTTTTCAGACTCCTGTTCATCTTCAGCTGCATATTGCGGAGCTGCTTGCGCTCCTCGTCCTCGGTACCTTCCTTCAGGATGATAGGTAACATATATTTCTGAGCCGTCTTGCTGATGTATTTGTTTACAATCTCCTGCATACACGGTTCCCATTCCACCTCAGCCATCTGTCCGGTGTGGCGGCTGCGGTATCTCAATTTCCCGTCCCTCAGGTCGGTCTTCTTCAGATACCCCATATCAATAAACGACATGCCGCGGGTGTAGAAACTGAACAGGAACAAGTCTTGGGCAAGAGCCGTAGACTTTCTCGTCGGTTTATATTCTAAAATCTTGCATATTGTATCCTGGGTCACGGCAGGTTTCTTTACAGGTTCCTTACCGGAGTAAACCTCACTGAAAGGATGCTGGTCAACGGCGATGTCGCCATTCTTGACCCCACGGTTGTACACAGCCTTCAGTACTCGCATGTAGAAGCCGATGCTATTCCTCATCAGTCCCTTGTCGAGCAGAAACTTCTCGTATCGTTTCATCGTCTGCGGTGTCATCTCACTTATGAGGACATCGTCTTTAAAACTCTTCAGGCTCCTTGCCGCAGCAGAATAAGTCTCAAACGTCCTGTTGCTGCCCTCAGCCTTTTTGTTTTCCGCCTGTTGTAAAATCAAGTCGATAAATGATTTATCCGCAGTCTCGTTGTGTGTTGCTTGCATTTCGGTCTTCCCATCCTCAGAAGGTATCTTGAGAATGTACTCGCCCTCGTTCCCTACATCAATAAGGAACTCTTTTGCGGGCGTCGTCTGACCCTCTTTTTCGATTCTAATCTTAATCTTTGTCATGTTAATATTCCTTAGCCGTACTAAAACTTGTATTATAAAACCCAAATGTGCGGTAGAAGGAGATAGCTTATACCTTTACCGTCTTTATGTAAAATCTAAATAAAAATCCCTTTCCAAATGTAGTATGCCGTTTATGAGTGCGGTGTCTTATGAGTGTGGTACCTTTATACCAGTTTTATGCCTTTACCGCCGTCTTCGAGAGTAATTAGATGACGCTTGTATAGGTCGCCGACAGCCCGCTTGTATACCTTCTTGCTAACTTGGAAGCGGTCGTATATTTCCTCGGCATCGCTCTTGTCGCCAAGGTTGCAGTAGCCGTTGTTGTCTTTCAGATAGTTGAGCAGAATATCCGAAAACTCCTCTGTCATCTTTCTGCCGGTTGGTTGCAGTGTGATGTCGATTTTACCGTCTTGGCGTACATTGTCTACATAGCCCTTGATGCGGTCGCCGGTGTGGATATATTTGAATATCTGGTCCTTGTAAACCAGTCCGCCAAACTTATTGTCGATTATCACTTTGAAGCCGAGGTCCGTCTTCTGCCAAACGAGCAAGTCCACCTCGTCGCCATGTCTGTATGGCGGTTTCTCGTCGCTCAAGTAGCGGTCTACCTTTGCCGATGCCACGATACGGTAGCTCTCGTCGTCGAGATGTACATGAACGATATACGAGTTGCCTTTCAGCATACGCATCTTCTGTTCGCGGAACGGACAGAACAGGTCTTTCATCAGTCCCCAGTCGAGGAAGGCTCCAAACTGGTTTACCCATGCCACCTCAAGATATGCAAACTCTCCAACCATTGCCTTTGGCGTAAGTGTTGTGGCAACGGGGCGTTCGTCCTGGTCGAGATAGATGAACACGTCGAGAGTGTCGCCGGGCTTGCAGCCCTCAGGCACATATCTTGTGGGCAAGAGAATCTCGCCCTCGTCGCCACCGTCGAGATACATACCGAAGTCTACTGACTTTACCACCTTCATGGTGTTCATTTCGCCTAATTTTATTCCTTTCATAGTGATGATGTTTGGGAGTTCTGTGAGTTCTGTGAGTTCTGGGATGATTGTGAGTTCTGGGATGGCTGGGAGTTCTCAGATGACTGGGAGTTCTCTGATAAAACGGTACCGTCCTCGATGTGGATGGTTCGGTCGGTGATGCTTGCTAAGGTCTCGTCGTGGGTAACGATGACAAAAGTCTGTCCCATCTTGTCTCTGAGGTCAAAGAATAGCTGATGAAGCTCCGCTTTGTTCTTAGAGTCAAGACTGCCCGATGGTTCGTCGGCAAGTATCACCGAAGGGTTGTTGATTAAAGCCCTTGCTACGGCAACGCGCTGCTTCTCGCCTCCCGACAGCTCGTTTGGCTTATGGCTGGCGCGGTCGGCGAGTCCCATAAAGTCGAGCAATTCCATTGCCCGCTTCTTTGCCTCACTTTTCGCTGTCCCGGCGATGAAAGCCGGAATCATGATATTCTCCAATGCCGTGAACTCCGGCAGGAGCTGGTGGAACTGAAAAACAAATCCGATATGTTTGTTCCTGAAGTCGGCAAGTTTCTTCTGACTCAGTTTCCTCACATCAATGCCGTCGATATTTATCTCGCCACTGTCGGGAGAGTCGAGCGTACCGATTATCTGTAGCAAGGTTGTCTTGCCGGCACCGCTCGGTCCTACGATGCTCACCACTTCGCCCTTGTTGATATGAAGGTCGATGCCTTTGAGCACTTGCAGCTTGCCAAAGCTTTTTGTTATGTTTTTAATGTCAATCATATTTCTTTTTTTTAGGACTTATAAGACTAATGGGAGTTCTGGGAGTTCTGGGAGTTCTGGGAGAACTGGGAGAGCTGTGAGTTCTGAACTATCTTCTCATTTTTTTGTTAAACCAGTTTATGATGCTTGCGTAAGCACTGTCAACGGCGTGGTGCTGAGGCTCAGTGAATGTCATGTCCTCAGGCGACTGACCGTTCTGGTCGGGGAACACCACCATTAGATTCTTGTCGTGGAAGTGCTTGTCGAGTTCAAGTGGCAGACGCTCGAAGATTGGTTTGTAAGACACCGTGCCCTGACGAGCCGTGATGACAACGAGCATGTGGTCGTCGCTCAAATCTTCGGCAAGGCTTGGGAATTCCTTCCAGTGCTCCATAAGCACATATTCTACCCTTACACCGGGATGCTGGTTGCGTATATATTCGTTTATAAGAGCTGTAGATTCCATTCTTCCGTGGAAGACGATGCGGCAGCCCAAGTTCTCGGCGAGTCTTGCGAGACGTTCAATCCAGCGATAGAAGCCCTGTTCAAACTCTACCCTCGACGGTATTGCCACAACGATGCGGCGCAGAGTGTTCAGCGGTCGGTTGCATCGGCAGAGGATAATCTGCCTGTTCAGCGAGTTCACGAGATTTGGAGTGAACAGTCCCCAGAACTTGTCCGTCTCGCTTCGTTTGTTGTGCAGTCCCATTATAATCTCCGAGGCATCATATTCCTTGAAGGCGTGAATGATACCATTAGAGATATTTGTGGCAAGTCGGCTCTGTGTCAGCATCCTCACGTCGGCAGCACTTGCAATCCTTGTAGCCTGTTCCAAAGTCCGCTTCCCCACGTTCTGGTTCTTATGACTGTTGGCATCGTCATACACTACGTTCAGTCCGATAAGTCCCCTGCTCAGTTTGTCGTTGTGCATCATCAGTCCGAGACTCATCAGCGTGTCCAGTCCGCCGTCAGGCTTCAGTGCGATAAGAATCTTCTCGTCGTCGCCCCTTTTCTCCTCCGTACCGTGCAAACTCTCAGTAAGAGTAATAGTTCGCGAAGCATTATCGGTAACCACCGAACTGATGATACATGTAAAGAGAATCATAATCACCACACCGTTCAGCATGTTGGAGTCAACGAGATATTCTCCTGGCGAAGTGGCAAGTTTCATACCCACCATCACGATAGCGATAGAGCCGGCAGCATGCGCCGATGTAAGACCGAACATCATATTGCCGTTAGACCACGGCAGGTTGAACACCCATTTCGACAAGTAAGCGGCAATCGCCTTGCCTAAGGTTCCGAAGAAGATGATGCAGAAAATCACGAATGCCGTGTGCCATCCGTAGAAGAGCACCCTCACGTTTATCAACATACCCACTCCGATAAGGAAATAAGGTATAAACAAGGCGTTGCCGATAAATTCAATCCTGTTCATCAACGGCGAAACGTGCGGAATAAAGCGGTTGAGGATAAGTCCGGCAAAGAAAGCTCCGAACACCCCTTCCAGTCCGATAAGACTCGACACTGCCGCACTGAGGAACAGCAATGCCATGACAAATATATACTGTGCCACGGCATCCGAGAATCTCCTCAAGAACCACCGTGCCAGTCTCGGCAGCAGATAAATCCCGCCAGCCACAAAAGCTGCAATCTTCACTATAAACAATGCCCAGAAAGTCACTCCGGCACCGCTGCCAAACGAACCCACAATCGCCGCCAATACCACGAGAGCTAATGTCAGTGCAATCATCGAGGAGCCCACACACATCGTAACCGTAGGATGCTTCTGCAATCCGTATTTGCAAACGATAGGGTAGGCGATAAGCGTGTTCGACGCCATGATGCTGCTGAGGAGCAGAGATGCCGTCGGACTGTATCCGATAATCTCAGTCCCCGTCCAGTAAGTAAGTCCGAATGGGATAAGAAACGTAAGCAGTCCGAATATGATAATCTTAATTCCGTTGCTCTTCAGTCCCTCGATGTCCATCTCCAGTCCGGCGAGGAACATGATATAATATAGTCCCACCTTTCCGAAGAGTTCAAACGAACTGTCTCGTTCCAGAATATTCAGTCCGTATTTGCCCACGAGCACCCCGGCGAGCACCATGCCCACGATATGCGGAATCCTCAGCTTGCCCATCACGATAGGCGCAGCAAGGATAATCACGAGCACGACGAAAAAAATCATCGTCGGGTCGGCAATAGGCAAATAATGAACCAAATTAGCTGTCATTTTATCTATAAGATGCTTAAATTAACTGCAAAGATGCAAAAAAAATGTCAGATTCGCCGAGATGTATAGTAAAAGTTGTACTTTTGCAATAATAATTAAGATTTTTATTACAAATATTCTAACAATATATAACAACTGAAATATGAAAGTAGCAATTGTAGGTGCAAGCGGTGCCGTAGGACAAGAGTTTCTGCGCATCTTGGCAGAGAGAAATTTCCCGATGGACGACCTCGTGCTGTTCGGTTCTCACCGTTCGGCTGGCAGTAAATATACATTCAAGGGCAAGGAGTATGAAGTGAAGCTTCTTCAGCACAACGATGACTTCAAGGACGTAGACATCGCCTTCACTTCTGCCGGCGGCGGCACCTCCGAGGAGTTTGCCGAGACGATAACAAAATACGGAGCCGTGATGATCGACAACTCCAGCGCATTCCGTATGTGCGACGATGTGCCATTGGTAGTGCCGGAGGTAAATGCTGAGGATGCCCTGACCCGTCCGCGCAATATCATTGCCAACCCAAACTGCACCACGATCATGATGGTTGTCGTGTTGAAACCGATCGACGACCTAAGTCATATCAAGAAGATACATATCGCATCATACCAGAGTGCATCAGGTGCCGGAGCAGCTGCCATGGCAGAACTTCAGCAGCAGTATAAAGACCTCGTGGAGACCGGCAAGACCGACCACGTTGCTAAGTTCCCTCACCAGCTTGCATACAATGTCATTCCTCAGATTGACAAGATGATGCCAAACGACTATACCAAGGAGGAGATGAAGATGTTCAACGAGACGCGCAAGATTATGCACTCCGACGTTCGTACCAGTGCCACCTGCGTTCGTGTTTCTTCCCTCCGTGCCCATTCCGAGAGTGTATGGTTTGAAACCGAGCAGCCTCTCTCCGTTGAGCAGATCCGCAAGGCTCTCGAGGCAGCACCTGGCGTAACCGTTAAGGACGATGCACAGAACTACGTATATCCTATGCCTCTCGAAACTGCCGGCAAGGACGATGTCTACGTTGGTCGTATCCGCAAGGACCTTGCCGACGACAATGGCAACACTCTGTGGCTCACCGGCGACCAAATTCGCAAGGGAGCGGCTCTCAATGCCGTTCAGATTGCCGAGTATTTGATAAAGGTTGGTAATGTAAAATAAAAAACAAATAAGAATGGAAGCTACTGTTTTTAATCCCGTTCAGAGGCATCTCCTTAAAATGTTTGATATATGTCATTGGATAATTTTGTAAAGACATTATAATATGACCATAACCCTTCGCAATCTCTCTATCGGCTATCGCCACGGCAAGAAGACATATACCGTGATGCAGGGCATCAATGCCGAGATTTGTCCCGGCAGACTTACTTGTCTTATCGGCAGCAATGGTGCAGGCAAGTCTACCTTGCTGCGCACTATCTCTGCTTTCCAACCTAAACTGGCTGGCGAGATAATGATAGGCGAGAGGGAGATTGCGGAGTATTCCCGCGAAGAATTGGCAAGGATTATCGGTGTTGTCCTTACTGAGCGTCCTCAGGTGCAGAACCTCACCGCATTTCAGATGGCGGCGATGGGGCGCAGTCCTTATACTGGTTTCTTCGGACGGTTGACCGAAGAAGACCGTAAGATAGTGGATGAAAGTTTGCGGATGGTAGGTATCAGCAGTCTTGCTGGCCGCATGGTGCATACGCTGAGCGACGGTGAGCGGCAGAAGATGATGACGGCAAAGGCTCTTGCCCAACAGACAAGTATTATATATCTCGACGAACCCACGTCGTTTCTCGACTATGGCAGTAAGGTGGATACCCTTCAGATGCTCCACCGCCTGTGTCATGAGGAGGGGAAAACGATATTCCTTTCCACCCACGACCTTGAACTTGCCCTTCAGATAGCCGACGAACTATGGGTGATGATGCCCGACGGAGTAACAACTGGTACTCCTCATGAGCTTGCCGCTGATGGCACATTGTCTCGCTTTATCGACAAACCGGGATTAAGGTTTGAGCCGGAGACAATGGGGATAAGGATAGAGTGAAAAGAAAATATATAAGTTAAATATATTTTGAAAGAAATTCTTTAGGCGTTAGTATTTCTATTTTGGAAAAAACTGAAATCTTTTATGTTTCTGGTTACAATACAGTTAATGCCAGCATCTTTTGCTGAGAAATATTGCAGTGCATCTTCAAAATCGTCAGCTCTGAGCTGTATAGCTGAATCTATAGTTCCACAATCTATTGTTGTAATCTCGGATATTTCTCTTATTCCTTCAAATATTTTATATAGATTTTCTCCATGGAATTTCTTTCTTGCAATGTATGCTATATTTGAGAATGATAGAGAAGAAATGTATAAATCATAGCATTTGTTATATCCCAAAGCCATGATTGTCTTTGCATCCTCAAAAAAACGGTTCTCGTTTCATGAGAACATCTTTTTTAAAGAAACTTAACAGAAAACGTTGACGTGTCTTTCTGACACCTAACTGCTTACTAAAACAGCTTCTATCAAACGCTTCCAGCGTTTAGCCCAAACGCTCTTGGCGTTTAGCCCAAACGCTACCAGTATTTCAATGCTGCACCAAAGGTGCAGGTATGCTGCACAAAAAACGGTACTTTCCTTCTTATTGTTTTTTTTAGACGAAAATTTCCGATAATAAATATTTTTTTAA
>DAIOXG010000066.1:0-10291 GCA_036758085.1 Prevotella sp.
GGCTTACTCGGGACTTCCACCCGTTAGACAATGCTCATGCCGAGCATACAAAATGTATGGCAACACATCATTATGAATGCTGCCATACATATATATACAATCTATTACTTTGCAGACTTCAAAGTCTTCACGATCTTTCCGTCTTTCTCCACGCTTATTATGTATGCACCGCTTAAATTGTCGGTAGATATAGAACTTGCATTCTTAACGCTGTTAAGGAGTTTTCCGTCGAGAGAGAGGATACGGATATTTGCCTTGCCGTTGATGGAAACAACACCATTGTCAACTTTCACTTCCATTCCCTCTCCTGCATTGGCATTCGCAATACTCGTTGCTAAAGCATCAAGCTGATCTTTTGTTATATGCAAGAGTTCTGACTTCACCGTGCCGTATTTATAGTGTGATACTACAAGCACGTCGATTGCGTCAGATGCATTAGGGTAAGATGCTTCCATTGAGGTCTTTGTTGCATCATCTGTCCAGTCAAGCAAGGTGTAGGATTGCATGTTGTAGCTGTTGACGTATCTGTACAACTCGTTCTTTACGAAACCTGAGTTATCGTCGATTTCCGGATTGGTATAAGAAATAATGGCAGTACGCTCAATGTTTGTCGTTCCGTCGTTGTCATTTTTAACTGTCTCTTTCTTTGAATCTGTCATTCTCAGGTCTGTTACCGGACTGAATCCATAGTCTACATCTACACTTGCTATATTAGTGATATTGCCTGGAGTCCATGTATAGTCGTCTACTGTAGCGAGCTCATCACCATGGCCTACAGAAGTCTGAACGAAATAGTCGTGATGTCCGGCAAGTACATCATTGTCTACAATCGTGAACTTGCCTGTTGACGGGTCGAGTTCCTCTGGAACTGACCCAGCAACGGTTACAGTCTTTACGATATGTCCGTCGCGGAACAATGTTATCTTTGAAGGCTTGCTCATTGATATACGTGGAGCGTCGAAGGTTACCGATGTGGTGTATGTACTCTTGTCTGCCTGCACGTTCAGTTCCGTGCCATACAGCAGTGTTGCCATATCTGAGGATTCGAAATCGGCATATTCCGTAACGGTTGGGTTTCCGCTCAAATTCCACGACTGGCTTGACTTGCTGTACGTGTAGGATGTCATAAGTATCTGGTCGTTGTTGCCTTTATATACCTCGTATGTCTTTCTCGTATTCGGCGACGGCTCTGTTGCTTCGGCGCCCTCTGATGCCGGAGCTTTTCCTCCCGTATACTTTATGTATTCTGTCAGCGTTCCGTCGGTATATTTCCATTCCTCTCGCTGCGATAGATATTCGGTATTCTCGTCGCTTGCAGTCTTGCGCTTCCACTGTCCTGCTGAAACCTTGTTTCCTGACTCGTCGTATTCAAAGACATTTCTGTATTTGAAAACTCCCTTGCTGTCGGTTGCTGTCTCGCCTGTCATCTTGCCGTCTGAATACTGATATGTGCAGATTTCTGAGATACTACCGCTGGAGGTGAGCGACTTTGTCATTTTCTCCAACCTTCCTTCGCTGTCGTATTCATAGTTATAGGTATAGCTTGCCTGCTCATCTCTGAGTAGTTTTCCGTCCTTGCTGTATGCCTGTGAAATTGTACCACTCGGAGAAGAAGCCTTCATCGACGGGTCGCCGAAGTTGTACAGTCCCCACTGATAATAGCTTGCATCATGGAATATACTGTCGTTTCTCTCGTATGTATTGTATTTCACGAGTTTCGTGAGTGAGAAACTCTTGTCGGCATTTAATCCGTAATAAGCAGTGTAGTCAAGATTGTTGTCAAGTCCATAGTAGTTAACTTCCTTTTTGCTTACTTCGTCATCCGAACCACCCTCCATCAAATGTCCGAGAGTGTAGGTGCAAACAATTTTGCGTAAAGAGGTAGCATCAGAACTTGTCTCACTTAGATTCTGGGCACCCAATACTGCTGTTGCTGCTATGCAACATGTCAGTGCCGAAATGCGTAAAGTTTTTTTCATAAGTATAATGTTTTATTAGTAAATGGTTTCATCTCGTTAGAACTCACGACACAATACTTTTTATTACATTTTGAAAGTGTAACACGTGTCTAAGATTTTATTTCGTCCGCAAAAGTAGAAAAAAAAAAAAGACTTGCAACTTTTTCTACACTTTTCCTTTCTCAATCACTAACAAACCACTGTTACAGTTTGTTTTACTTATTAAGTATTATTATTTTTCTAAACAAGCGAGGTTCTAATGTTAATGTAATGGCTGTGCCCAATACTTTTTTCCGTTTAACCCCGAATAATTACTCATTAAACCGCATGCATGACGTTTAAGCCGGATTTATGAAAACTGCATTTGTATATAAGATGAATATTGATTAAATTTGCAACTGACAATTGGACGGACGGACATGTTTCTTCCGACATTGTCTTAACCAACACTGAACTTCTATATATACACGCCGGAAGACTTTCAACCTGTATGGTTGGAAATCGTAGTAGGTGCGGTGTCTCACCGCACAATGAGGAAGGGGATCTATCATTTCCCAATTATGAATAGTCATAATATTCTTTCTACTGTGCGGTGAGACACCGCACCTACTACTTTGAACTTCATTTATTGATAATCAAATCTATCATTTTCAACCGCACAGTTCGAAAACTTCTTGACGAAAAGTCATAAAACAAAGAAAAAAATGTTTTTTGCGTTTTTACCCTCACACCCTCACACAAGGGTATGAAAGTCCCTGTTTATCGGGCTTTCAGATGGTGAGGGTAAGTGTGAGGGTAAGTCTTTTACCCCTCACACATAAAAGCTGCACCCCTCACACATGAAAGCTGTTACTGTTTCTATCAAACGCCGTCGGTATTTCTATACTGCACCAAAGGTGCAAGGTTACTGCACAAAAGTTGCCACTTTTAAATACTCTCCGCTTTCAATACCTTTAGATTAAGCAAACAGTATTTCGGGAATAAATAATTCATGCTTCGAATTTATAATCTTCCCCTCCCCCGCCTCCCCCTCCGGGGGCGGAGCAGTTACCTTTTATTGCCATAACCTTACATATCTGTCATTACTAAATCAGTAGCATTACTACATTTACAAGTAAATATCTCAGTCTTTGGCTGAAAGAGTAACTGCTCCGCCCCTGTCAAGGGGAGGCGGGGGAGGGGAAGATTATAAAGAAAAAACTTCAATACGACAGAGAAAAAAAATCCCTGTATTATCTACATACAAACTTGAATGTCTTTAGCGATGAAGCTGTCCTCAATGAAAGGAGATATACTCCCTTTGGTAATGCCGGGAGCGGAACGATTGCCGTCTCGCCGGCTTTCTTCATCCCCATGTCTTTACTTTCGAGAGTATTGCCCGACAGGTCGGCTACTGATACTGCAGCACGGGTATTTCTCGGGAAACTGATGTATATACTGCCGTCGACAATCTTTACTGTGCCGTCAAACGGATAGTCGATTGCCTCACAACCGGAGGTCTGCAGTTCAATACACTTCTTCAATCCGTCCATGGCATTTATCTTGCCATATCCCCAGTTGCTGTCAGCCTCGGCAGGAGTGAAGTTGTCTTTACGAGCCGTGGTCTCGACAATCTCATGCAATTGCTCTGGCGTCAGGTCGGGATATGCTTCAAGCCATGTTGCTACGATGCCGGCAACGAATGGCGATGCCATTGACGTGCCCTGCATATAGCCATAGAGGTTATTGCGACCGTTTGCCTCGTTGTAGTCGGCATACATCAGTGTGCCGGAGCCGTCGTTGTTTGACACGGCGGAGATTATCAGGCAGCCCGGAGCTGAGATTTCTGGTTTTATTCTGCCGTCGACGGTTGGTCCGTAGCTTGAGAAGGAACTGATGTCGCCCACTGTCTCTGTCGACAGAGTTGCCTGTGTTCCACTGTTTGTGGTGTATTCATTGCGCGTGGTGTAGGCTCCAACGGTGAGGATGTTGTGTCCCGTTCCGCCAATCTCGGCAAGTGTCGACGATGTTGCGTCGGGAGTTGAGAAGCCATCGATGTCTTTCGACTCAAATCCAAGATATGTATTGTCTGCCCATACGTTTACTCTTCCGGCGCTCTTTGGCGTAATGGTAAGGGCGATGGCATAGTTGGCTCGCATACTTGTCAGGGCTGAGGTAAGCACGACATGCTGCTTGCCGTTGAGCGGACTCGTCTCTGAAGCGACTTTCCACGAACCTGTGGCGTTGCGGTCGAAGGTTACTTCCGTTACGCCGTCGGCTGGATAGACCACTGTTGAAGATACATCTTTCTTGTTGAAGACGCTATAGGCGGAGAGTTCTACGGTGAACTCCGCATCTTTCTCTCCCCAGATTTCTATGCTGCCGCCAACGTTCTTTGCCGACAGTCCGTTTTTGTAGTTTACAAAAGTCTTCAGCGGGGCATCATCGGCAGAGGCGAAGGTGCGGTCGAAGTGGAACTTGTCGGTGCGGTGGTTTCCTGCCGCTCCCACGATAAGGTGTCCTGCTTTCTGCATCTGGTCGGTCATCACGTCGAAGGTCGATGTACCGTCGTGCGGACCGTTATGGTTGCCGAGGCTGAGGTTTACGACACACGGTTTGCCTACCTCATCGGCATAGTCGAATACATATTTCACGGCATCGCAGATGTTCGTGCTATTCGTATTGCTCAGGTCTAAGGCAACAAGCACGATATCGGCATCGGGAGCATTTCCTACGTATGCCCCGTCTTTATAACTGTCGCTTCCGGCGGCTATTCCTGCCACGTGTGTTCCGTGGGAGTTGTTTGCCACATCGCCCTCGGATGTTGTTATCTGCTCCGGTGTTGTCAGTTCTATTCCGTATCCGAATTTCTCTGGCGACGATGCTCCGGCAAGGCTTCCCGCCTTTTGCTCCCATACTCTCTTTATGCGCAGCGCACCGTCGGCAGAATTGCGGAATGCACTATGCAGATAGTCGAAACCGGCATCTACTATGCCTACCACTACTCCCTTGCCGGTGTAGGGCTGCGAGAGTGTCGTACCTTTGTGGATCTCGTCTGTTCCTGCTTCCTTGCGCGCCACGTCGAGCATCTGACTTACTCCGGAAGTGAGCTGGATGTATTTTACTCCCTCTTTCTCTGCCAGGTCTTTCAGTTCTGCGGCTGAGAGGCGAACTGTTGCCGTGTTGCCACATTCTACGATTGGCGTCAGTCCGAGTTTCTGCCATGAGGTATTGGTTGGGTCTATGGTAACGAATACCGACAGCATTTTGCTGTCTGCTGCCTGTGCCTTGGCTATACCGGAACGGTTAGCGGAAAGGGCTATGGCGGTATTTGGCGACAATACCCCCTGTGCCATGCCTGTTGCCGGCACAAGGGTCATTGCCATACCTATTATATATATATAAGTCTTGCGCATGATGAATTTATCTTACCATTATTTTCTTTGTTGTCTGCTTTCCTCCGGAAACTACCTTTATGATATATGTTCCTTTGGCGAGGTTGGCATCGGCATTGAGTCTTGTGCCCGACAGACTGTAGACCATAACCTTGTCGCAGTCGCCAATGACACGTACTCTGCCGTTCTCTACGTATATTGCGGCATCTGACTTCTTCTCCTCTACATTTTCTATACCCGATGTTGTTCCGAAGGCAGCCTGCTTGTAGGAGCCGCCGAAGGCAGCCTCGCATGAATTGAACACTACGTTTTTGGTATTGTCAGTGTTGTCATATTCTGCAACGTATGCTATTACGCTCATGTTTGCCGGAACGACTTCAATATTAGACTGTTCGATGTCGCAAGTTGCTCTCATCGAACCTCCTTCGTAATAATACATATCCTTGCCATTGACATTCTGAATCATATCGTCGGTCCAGAACGATGAGTGTATCTTCTCCGGGATGGTTACCGTCTCCTCCCAAGTGGTCATCTCTCCTGCTTTCAGGTTCTGTATGGAAATTCCCCAACTATTGTTGGTCAGAGTTCCGCGGAACACGCGGTCGTGGATATAGTTGGCACCGCCGTTACTCTGATATGCCTGTATTCCATCTTGCACGAGGAACACGTTGAAGAGCATCTTGTCGGTAGGGAAATCCTCGTGCGGATCGATATCGAGCTTCACCTTGAGCTGACGTGTACTTTCGTCCCATTTTGTTTCGAGGTTCAACGAAGCATACGGGCGCGACAATGAAGCATGACTTATGAGTTCAAGTGCGTTATATGCAGAAATCTCGTTCACTGGAATAGATGATACTGCCGGGTCTGCATTTCTGTTTGCCATAACGGCAGGGGCGTATGTACTTGTACCGTAATAGAATGTGTAGGCGGCATCTTCCGACATGGTGAATATGTCTGGGTAATATCCGGCATGGTGGCTTGCCTCTACTATGCCTATACCGTTGTCGCGTGCTGTCTTAATGGCATTGTTAAGTACAACGTGTCCTGACGGACAGCCGGTACACTCCTGACTTGTAAATCCCTCCACAAGAATGGAACGCTCCATGTTTGCCGGATAGAAATATACGTTTCCTGCAATCAAGTTGTCGGATTTGTCAGTCTCGCCAGTCAAATTCGCTATCTCTACCTTCACACTCTTGCTGCCAACATTCTGGGAGTTGATATTTGAGAGCTTGAATGTATAGTTGGTTCTCGGAGCAATATTCACTCCGTCGAAATGCTGTGTTGTGGCTACGCCGTCGATTGTTACAATGGCATCGAAGCTGGTGATTGTTGCCGTACCGGCATTAAGGAAGCGGGCTGAGAAGTCGTAGTCTGAACCAACCTTATAGTAGCCGCTGAAACTGGTACTGCCCATAACGGCATCGGCATAATCTGGTGCTCCATCCACATTCAGCGTGATATAGGCATTTCCTTTGTTCAGTCCGTATGTGTCTACCCATTCACCGTCTTTATAGGCGAAATTGCAACCCTGAACGTCAAACGTACCGTCGGATATCAGCATATTATATGATGTTGGTATCTCGGCGGTATATCCTACATACAGGGCTTCCTCATCGCCAGTGATAGTATATGGCTTGTCGAGCGTCCATTTGAGTCGTGACAGTGCGCGAGATGTTGTCATATCCGCCTCTGCTATCGGAGTGCCTCCAAGCGAGGTTGTAAGAAAGACATGTATCTTGTTGCCGGTAGTATTTCGCGAACCTACAGCAATCTCGGCAAAGTCTATGGTCTTTCCCTTCAGTGCCTGAAGCTTTGCATGACTTAGCTTTATTGCCTGTCCCTGGGTAGTTGTACTTCCAAGTCGGAATATACTTGTTCTTACTACATCACCGTCTTTTGCATAACCAATGGTTGTGGCATTGATGTTTCCTGCCAACAACAGGAATGACGCAACACTTAAAATTGTTTTTCTCATTTTATAATATTTTTTGTTTTTCTTTTCTTTTTATAAAGGCATATTTATACACCAATTATAACATTCAGTAAATACACTTAAATTATCGATTGCAAAATTAGTGCTTTTATTCTGAAATAAGTAACAATTTGCTTTTTTTTTTGCATTTTACGTTTCATATTCAAAGTTTTTATATACCTTTGCAGCCAACAAACGACAAATAAAGAAAAATAAAATTAGTTAAACATAAAACACAATTATTATGAAGAAGTATTTACATTCTATTGCTGTTTTAGCTTTGGCTCTCGGCTCTGCCACCATGGCATGGGCTGACAATGTGGTATACGGTCTTATACCATCGTACACCTACGGAGCAAGAACAACATCTGTTGACCTCGATCAGGTTAACTCTACCGCAGCGACTACTCTCACTCCGGGCTTCGGTTATGAAAATGCACAAGAGGTGATGTGTGGTGTTACTGCCGGCGACAAGTATTTTGCATTCGTAAAGACTACTGACCCTGATACTTACGAAGAGAATGTCGAACTTGCCACCTTTAATTTCACTACAGAAAATATCGTTCAAGTAAACAATTTCTCTTATACTTACGGCAAACCGGGATATAATGCTTCGGGCATGGCATACGACAAGGTGAATGACGTGCTGTATGCTACGGAGATTGGATTCGACGAGAATGACGCTTATGTTACTAATGTATATTCCGTTGACCAAACTACTGGAGAACTGACTAAGGTTACTTCGCTCCCTGCTCGTTATGAGGCTATCACTGCCGACAACAAGGGCGGTTTCTATCTGATGCAGATTAAGGACGAAGACAATAAGTATTATCCTTGCCTCTACAAGATGTCTTCGTCGTTTGAAATATCTCCTGTGGTAGAGAATACCACTTTTTCTACTGGATATTCTGCTAACTTTAGCATGGTTGCTTCTGAGGACGGCAAGACTGTTTACCTTATTATCGGCAAGAAGGTTGTTGCCTTTGATACTGACGCAAAGACTACTACTCTGAAGGGTACGCTCTCCGACAACCTGGCTGCTGCAAGCTACGGCAAGTCTACTGCCGACGGTACTCACAACGAGAAGCCGGCGTCTCCAAAGAAGAATACTCGCTTCCTCGTTGAAGCTTGGACTTACGGAAGCAGCATGGGCGACATTTCTGACGATGTTGTGTCTAAGCGCGAATACTATCACTACAACCAGGATGGCAAACTCATCAATCAGGCAAGCACTGCCCGCCAGTATAGCGACACAGGAATCTCTAATGTTTTCGCTCCTTACTACTGGACGAAAGTAGGATTCGACGAGAATGCCAACATGACAAGTAAGGATATCTATCAGTGGGGACCTTATGACTATGACGATTTTGCATGGAAGCTGACTAAGAATAACGAAAGCTATACTTACGATGAGAACGGCAGACTCGCTACTAAGACTGACTCAAGATACAACTATGAATATACATACGACGAGGACGGTCACCTCGCTACTATGAAGAAGTATATCAAGAGTTCTAACAAGCTTGAGCAGACTATCACTTACAGCAACTACGATGAGAACGGTAATGCTCTGATGTATGTTTCTGAAGGTACTTGGGACAACTATTCTGCACAGCTTACTTACGACAACGACGGAAATAAACTGGATGAATACCAGTATACGGAAGTTGTTGATCCTAACGACCCGGAGATGCCTGTAACTACTCCTAAGCAGTATGAAAAATGGACTTATAACGACAACGTGCTTGCCAGCTACGAGAAATTCGCTTTCGATAATGAGCAGAACGAGGTTCCTACATATAAGACTGAGTATACTCCTGTTGACGGCAACACTAACGTTATTGACGTAAAGAACTATTCTTACACTAACGGTACTTGGTATCCTGAGGGTAAACCGGAGCGCGACTTCTACACTGATTTCGATGGTATGGCTGAGATGACAGCTATGGAATTCATGGCTGAGAAAGACCCGGAACAGCCAGCTACTGTTGACCTCATGTTTACTCTTCCACAGATGGCATACACTCAGAACAGTCTGATGGTTATCTATCGCGACGGTCTGCCTATCGACTCTCTTACTACTGAAGATATGTTCACTATCGCTGACCCTGAGACTGGCGCCATTACTTATCAGGACAAGGGCGTGAAGAACGGTACTCATACTTACTTCCTGCAGCCTAAGTTTGCAGAAAACAGCGAATTCGGACCAATGGACGCTGAAGGCGGTGAAAGCTCTGAAGAGACTGAATGGACTGGTTACTACTCTACTATGCCAATGGATGTTGAGGTTAACACTGAACTCCCTGCCGTTACTGACCTGAAGCTTGCAAGCGGACGCGTGGTAACTGAAGGCAACCTTGCTACTGGTAAGACTACTACTTACTATGCTACTCTCTCTTGGAAGAATCCGGAGAATGCAGCCGATTATGGTTTCGTGAAGAATTCTATCTACTTCGAGAGTGCTGGTGTGGCTGAGAAGGATACTGCCGACATCGCTGCCGACAAGGCTGAGGTTATGCTCTACGGCGACGACGAGAAGGCTTACGTTCTGACTACTTACCAGCTGGGTAAGGTTAAGTCTGAGTCTATCGACGTGAAGATTAAGGATATCGAGAACCTTGCTACCGGCATCGAGACTGTTGCTGAGGATGGTACTAAGATTTCATTCAATGGCAGAAATATCTCTCTTGGCAACAACGCTAATGTAACGGTATTCTCACTCAACGGGCAGAAGGTGCTCGAGAACACCAACGTGAACAGCGTTTCTCTCGACATGCCTGCTGCTACTTACATCATCACCGTGGAGAAGAACGGTAAAGTGAGCGCATACAAATACAACGTTAAATAAAGGATTTTAGTTATGACAGGCAGACAGATGCTTGGCTATTCAACCAAGCAACTGTCTGCTTTTTACAATTACACATTTATACTTTATAAGCAATTTTAATTTATAAGCAATGAAATTAAGTACGCACTTACTCTTC
>DAIOXG010000067.1:0-5904 GCA_036758085.1 Prevotella sp.
CCGCCATGTCCTCGTCGCTCTCAATCTTGTCGTATACCATTTTCGACAACGTCTTTGACAAGGTGCGGATGCAATCCACAATCTCAAAATCATTCTTGTTGTAATTAGGCTGTTCCTCGCCCGTAACCTTTTTGTAATGGCAATCTTCCTTCAGAATATCGACAATCTCCTGACGGTCTTTGTAAGAAAGCGATTGCAAGACAGCCTTGAAACTCGCCTTCTCAAAAGCCCGGACACTCTCGAAGACTTTTCCTACCCCATCGTCGAAGGCAGAATGGAAGTCCTCTCCACCATACTTCACGATAACCTTGTTGCCACGAAGCAGGGCGGCAAGGGTGGTTACGACAACTCCGTAGGAATAGCCGGTAGGAGGAGCCTGGAGCTCCCGCTCCAAATCTACGCCAGTCTTGAACGACTTGCATCGAGACAAGATTTCGGTAACCACTGCCAGGTTGTCGCCGATAAACTTGCCAGACGTATCGAAGAACTTGAACTCCTCGGACGGTCCGAAGAGCTTGGTCAGTTTTGTATCAGGCACAGTTAAAGCTTGCTTAGCCAAGGTGTCCTCCAGCGTAGCCGTCAACCGTCGGGTATAGACATTGCCAGCCATTCGGCGCTCTACTCCCTCCAATTCTTTGAGACAGTTTTCCTCCGTCAACTGGTAGGCATTATAGGCATAGACGATGGTTCCCTCCTGATAAGCACGGCGCACCAAGTCCTGCAACAGCCCCTGCTTGTCGCCACGTGTATCGGTAATGGCACGCTGCACCTTCTTCTCCTCGTCGGTAGAATACGACTTCGTATCGATATAGTCGATGCGCAATAGCTCTGCCGCCAAGTCGATAATCTGCTTGGCGTAGGTATTGGCAGGAATGAGCGACATCACGCCCTTCTCATCCTGAGTGTCATGTTTCACCTGGGCTATTTGCTTCTCACGGTCTTCATAGAATATATCGTAGAGCACCACTTTCATGTATCGCTCATTCTGGTTGGCGATGTTCTCACCGTTGGCAGTCTCCACGCAGAAATTGTACTTCACACCATCGAGCATAAAGCCCTGTGCAGCCTTGACCAGGCGCAACAGCTTCATGCAACTTACAATCTCAGCTTTCTGTCGGTAGAGCGGAATCTCATACTTGTTCATGTCGTCGATGATCAGCTGCTCTATCTGGCTGGTGATGCGGTACTGGTCGGCAGTCAGGAGGAGCACATTGTTCTCAACAAGCAAAGCCACGGCACGCTTCACCTCCTCCAGCAAGTCATAATACTGCTCGGGATGGCGGGCATACGAGCTGGTGATGTTCTCCACCGTGGTTCGTGCACCGCTCTTGGCAAGGAAGTGTATGACCTGTAATAGTTTTTTTCCTTCCACCAACTTGAATTTTCCATCAGCCAGAATGTGATTGTCGGCTTGCTGATAACGGATACGGAGAGATTCAGGAATGTTATCCATAGCCTGATTGCAGAGTTCCACCGCCGAGACATGGGTAAAAACTTCCTCCTCGGTCATCGACTCTTTCTGGAGCACGTCGAACACCGACATCAGCATACCTCGGGTACCTATTTGGGTGGTCACGGTATCACGAGAGCCAAAGAGGAAGTACTGTAGCATGTCGAACTGATGCTGGAAGAACGGGTAATAGTCGGCGTACGTTTCACCATCCTTGGTGGCACTGAGGGCAAGGCCAGAGATATTGGTCACAGCTTGAATCATGCCACTGTTCTTGTCGTAATATTGTTCCAGCTCCTGCTTGCCGGCATCAGTCTTGTCGAGCAGCCGCTTGCGGATAATCTTGTCTATCTCCTCGGCGGCGATGGGGATGCGGGTTTTGAAGCGAGCCTCCACCTTGTTGAGCAAATGCAGGTTGAGACCAGCCGCATTGAGCACGTCGTTGAAAGCTTGCTGGGCGATGCCCACCGTCCATACCCTGTTGCCCAAGGCAGAAAGCGACTCAGAGAGTCCTTCTAAGTCGAGAAGATTGATTTTCTTTTGTGTAATCGCTTCGCTCACTTCGTCGATGAAGAAGACGATTTTCTCATTCGGTTTTTTGTCGAGAAACAAGGCAAGGTCGTCTTTAAGCTTATCAGCATCATACGAATTAATGCGTTCTTCTACAATCTTTCGAGTATCAGCAAAGTTTTCCTCCCCCATGATGACACTCATTGCCTTCTTCAGCACAGGAACCGATGTCATCATGTTGCGACGCAAGTCACGCCACAGCTTGCCATTGTTCTGCTGCTCCACCAATTTCAGAAAATCCTCGTACTGATCGTTGAGCAAGAGGTGATATTCCATGAATCCAATCCAGTTTGCCATTAGTCCCAAAGACAGTAAAAATTGGCTCATCGCCATGTAGGCAATTCCATTATTGTTGTCAACCTTGGCAGAATCGAACAATACCACCTGATATTTAGACTTTGAGAGAGAGGCAATTTGGTTGCGCAGGAAATCTTCGTTTTTCAAACCAGCCAACTTATGGTCGAAGCGGTTACGGAAAGCCGTACCTTGGATAACAGGATTCTTAATCAAGAACCCCAACATCTTGGCAAAGTAAGACTTTCCCGAACCATAGAACCCGCTGAGCCATACACCAGTCTCCTTCATGTCGGAAGTAAATTTGTCGAGGAAATCAGACAAGTGGTTAGACAAGCTCTCAGTTAGGATAAATCCATTGAGTTCTTCCTTTACCTCATCCTCGCTTTGCGAGTTGAGGTCGATAACATTCTTTATGTCGTTGTCTAAATGGATGGACAGGATATCTTTGATTTTCATAATAGTAGTTAGTTATTATTTGATTACAATACAACGGTACTTGGATGCAGGTTGTTTGCCGAGAAACATAATTTGGTCATTTTCGATGGTGGCAGGGTAGAACACAACCAGCGGGATGCGTGATTTCATTATCGCAGGATGCTCCATGATGTTGATGTTGGAAAAGTTCATGCCATATAGAGCACCGGTATGAATAAGTACAGGAATCTTTCCCTCGTTAAACACAGCTGTTATATGCCCGATAAGCGCTGCAAAGAAAGTACCTTCTTCAAAATTCTGACTAAAGAATACCTCTTGATGAAACTCCTTGTAGCTTTCTTCAAAGACATCCATACCGACCTCTTCCAAAAACTGCACAAAACACTTGCGCACATCAATAAACATGAAACCGTCAGTCAATATATTGCGTGCCTTGTTAATATATTCCTTCTCATCCTTAAGTGGATAAACAAAGAGAATGCTTCTGCCTCCATTACATTTGCCGGCAATCTTTATAATGTCTTCCGTAAGCGTAGCCTTTAGCTCCGAGAAGAGACGGTTGTTTTCTATATCGAATGTTTGTAGCATATCCATATCGTCATTAAACATTTGAATCTTTCATTTTTTTATTAAACATTCTTCATTTCTATCTTCAGGTCATCTCCTATTTGTGTTATATTCCAGAATGGGATAAATTCCACTCGCTTCAGTTTTTCAATAAGTGTGGGTCTATCGTAGAAGCTGAACACCATCATAGGATTGTCTAACGTGTTCTTGCTTGGATAAACAGTCATTGCCATTCTTATGAAATATAAAAAGAGCTGTGATGTCATCGGAGGATATAGAATATGTTTCTTTGCTGAGCCGTCGGCAAGTCCGAGTTTTTTAAGTATAGTAAGATACTTTGATGCACATTTTTTTATCGTTATCTCCGACCATTCGAGTTCTCCGCTTTCTGATTCCTTTATATGATGAAGCAGTGCGAGAATATCCATTATAGATATGGTAGTATATCCATTATATATGGCTTTCATTAAAACTTCAGCGGAGATGCGGCGAAAAAGTTGGTTTCCATATATCATCTGCCAAAAGAGAACCATCAGCTTTTCCTGAAAGGTAAAATCTTTAGATGAAAGAGCATCAAGGAAAATCTTTTTATGATTGTCATCGGCAAATGAGAGAAGAATTTTTTTTATGGCAGCGAGAAAGCGTGAGAAAGTTCTGTGTGTGCGGAACGAAAAACTTGCTTGTCCTTCTGGGGCATATCCACAGTATTCGCAGATGAAATCAGTCATCGACGAAAAGTCGGATATGCCACCGATGATATTCAAGTTAGAATCGTATGCTGTTGTCATTATGTTATTATTTATTTGTTGGGGGCTTCCAGCAGTATTCAACTGTTTTTTATTCAAGTTGTAAAAGTAATGATTATTTTCCGACTTGGCAAATTATAGAATGGAAAAATTCCGTCAGACAGAGGACAGACTGTATATTGATACCCCTTACCGCCTCTCCAGCTCACTCACCTTGCGCTGGAAGAAATAGAAATATAGCAGTGCTGCAACGGTGAGACATACGGGGAAGGCAGTCCAGATGCCTACGATGCCGTAGCCCATGCGGATGCCGAGGAAATAGCTCGTGGGGAGGGAGATGACGAAATACGAGAAGAAGGCGATAAACATCATCGGCTTTACGTAGGCCGTGCCGCGCAGGGCATTGGCATAGGTCATCTGCATGCCGTCGCCAAACTGGTAGATAACCATGAGGATGATGACCTGGGCGCAAAGGCGTGCCACCTCGTCGTTGTCGGCAAACCAGTATCCCATGTCGTGGCGCAGCAGGAGCACCGGTATGGTGACCAAGCATCCGATGAGCAAGACAATATGGAAGCCGGCGGCGGCGACGCGCCGTAGTTCGCCGATTTCCCCCTGTCCGATATAGTAGCTCACTCTCACCGACACGGCAGCCGTTATGCCGTAGTATACCATGAAGAAGAGTTGGGATATGGTAATCATAATCTGGTGGGTAGCGAGGGCGATAGTGCCGAGCCATCCCGCCATGATTCCCGTCAGGGCGAAAGCCGACGATTCCATGCCCATCTGCAGAGCCACGGGCCAGCTTATCTTGTTGATATGGCGGAATTTCTGGCTGTTCAGCCTTGCCTCGTGGAGCGAGCGGCTATAGACGGCATATTTCTTGGTGAAGAGGAAAATCCATGCTGTAGCTATGCACATCAGTATGCGGCTCAGCATCGTGGACAGTCCGGCACCGAGGAGTCCCAGTTCGGGCATGAAGCCCGGTCCGTAGATAAGGAGATAGTTGCCCATGATGTTCACCACATTGCCTGCCACCATGATATACATAGAGGTCTTGGTATGTCCGATGGCGTCAAAAAACTGCTTGAAGGTGTTGAACCAGCAGACGAAGGGCAGTGACACCATATTCACTATCAGATACGGGCGCATCAGGGGGATTAGTTCCACGGGTTGCCCCATGTTTCGGATATTGAAGAATACAGTGAGGAGCACCAGTAGCAGAACGATGGCTGTAGTAGATGCGGCGAGCAGTCCGTTTTTCACCACACTTCCAGTTTCTTTCGTGTCGCCCCTTCCGAAGAGCTGTCCGATAAGCGGAGTCAGTCCGTAGCTGAACCCCATGGCGAATACGAGCACTATAGCCATTACGGTATTAACGAAACTCGCGGCAGCAAGTTCCCTCACGCTGTGGTGTCCCACCATCAGCGTGTCGGCGAATCCCAAGACGATAGTACCCACTTGTCCCACGATGAGCGGGAATCCGAGCGACAGAAGGTTTCTGTAATGATAGTTATATTTGCTGAAGCTGTATGCCATAAATCTATTCCTTTTTTATAATTCAGTCTGCAAAGGTATAAAATTAAATTGAGATTAAAAAATACAATGGATTTAGCGTTAGGGCTAAACACTCGGAGCGTTTGGGCTAAACACTCGGAGCGTTTGGGCTAAACACTTGGAGCGTTTGGGCTAAACGGAAAAATCCGCAACACCCACTTTGAATACATAAAAATGTTCATGTGTATAATGCAGATATTAACGGCGATGCCGATGGAACAATCGGAGGCTTGGTAGGACAGGCGGCATACGAGACAAACCTCTCGGAAGTGTCGCTCAACA
>DAIOXG010000067.1:6004-10081 GCA_036758085.1 Prevotella sp.
GGCTTGGTAGGACAGGCGGCATACGAGACAAACCTCTCGGAAGTGTCGCTCAACAATTCCCAGATTAAGGCACCCAATGCTTCAAGCGTGGGCGGTATTGCCGGCGACATCCGCACATCGGCAGTAGTTGAGGCTGCTGCTGCAAACAATGTAGACATTACAGCCGCATCAACAGTAGGAGGAGTAGTAGGTTCTACAATGAATTCAACTGTAAGAAATTCTCGTTTCAGCGGAACGCTGACAGCAGAGAATACCGTGGGTGGAATCATCGGAAGCTACAGGCATCGCTACAGTAAACAACACGAATGCTTCAGGCTTGCGCATATTGCCGGGCATCGGCTGCATCAAGGCTGAGGGCGCATCGACCATCTCTGTATATGCAGCCAACGGCAGTCAGGTGGCTAAGGCCAGCGGCAGTCAGGTTGCTACATCGCAGATTGGCAAGGGCGTGTTTGTAGTTGTGGCTACAGATGCCGACGGCAACAAGCAGACAGCCAAAGTTATTATAAAATAATCATAGAATGACATCCGGTATAGACCGGAAGCTTGAATAATCGGGGCGAGAGGTGCTGACGGATAAGCGTCAGTATCTCTCGCCTTCGTCTTTGCGGAAGTAGTCGCTAAGGACAAGAAAGTCGCAATTTAGTTTAAAAGACGTGGCAAAATTTGGAGATTCGTCATATTAGTTGTAATTTTGCTGCGTTTTAAAACGAAAACTATTATTTATTTATGAGGGTGAGAACTTGCAGAATGTTCTGTGAAGACATACTGCAGGTATGTTGCCTTATTCACGAAACTCTGTTTCGCGAAAGAGAAATATTTTTGAATATGTCATCAATAGAAATAAGAAAGGTAGAAACGAAGAAAGACCTGAAGAAATTCATTGACTTCCGTTACGACCTGTATGAGGGCTGCGAATATGATGCCCCAAACCTGTTTAGCGACGACTTCAATACGCTGAGCAAGGACAAGAATGCTGCTTTCGAATTCTGCGAGGCAGAATATTTCATGGCATTCGACAAGGAAACGGGAAAAATGGTTGGACGCGTTGCTGCAATCATTAACCACAAGGCTAATAAAACGTGGGGCAGAGACGACGTGCGCTTCGGATGGATAGACTTCGTAGACGACATCAATGTGTCGCGCGCCCTGCTCGAAGCCGTGGAGCAGTATGGCAAGAGCAAGGGTATGACACATATCGTGGGACCGCTCGGATTTACCGATATGGATCCCGAAGGAATGCTTACCAAGGGATTCGACCAGCTCGGCACCATGGCTACTCTCTACAACTATGCCTATTATCCGGAGCACATGGAGAAACTGGGCGGATTCAAAAAAGACAACGACTACGTGGAGTATAAGCTCTATGTGCCGAAGGAGGTGCCGGCAAAATATGCCAAAGTAGCAAGCTTGATAGAGAAACGCTACAACCTGCACGTAAAGAAACTCACGAAACACGAAATCTTCAAGGAAGGATACGGCAGACGCATTTTTGAGATTATAAACGAGACATTCTCGCATCTCTACGGATATTCTGAACTCTCCGACAAGCAGATAGAACAGTATATCGACATGTATTTCCCGCTTGCCGACCTGAATCTTATCACTCTCATCGAAGACTGGAACGATAACAAGAAAGTGGTGGGCGTTGGAATAACAATACCTTCGCTGACACGGGCGCTGCAGAAATGTCGCCGGGGCAGACTCGCACCATTCGGCTGGTGGCATCTGATAAGGGCTCTGAAATTTCACCATACAAAGATTGTAGACCTTCTGCTCATCGGTGTTCTGCCAGAATACAGAACAAAGGGTGCAAACTCGCTGCTCTTTGCCGACCTTATACCGCGTTATGTGGAATACGGATTTGAATGGGGGGAAACTCACGTGGAGATGGAAACAAACGAAAAGGTGCAGAGCCAGTGGCAATACCTTGACTGCGAGAACCACAAGCGTCGTCGCTGCTACATTAAAGAGATTAAATAGAAAAAGAGGAAACAAACATAATGAGCGAGATTAATACGGAAAACCTGCAAGAGGAACAACAAGTGGCATATACTGACGACAGTATCAGACATCTGTCGGACATGGAGCATATTCGTACCCGTCCCGGAATGTATATCGGGCGACTTGGCGACGGCTCGATGCCTGAAGACGGTATCTACGTGCTGCTTAAAGAGGTAGTGGACAATTCTATCGATGAGTTCCGAATGAACCAGGGGAAGCGTATCGAGGTGGATATCGAGGAACAGCACAAGGTTAGCGTGCGCGACTATGGACGCGGAATTCCGCAGGGAAAACTTGTTGAGGCTGTCAGCATGCTCAACACCGGAGGTAAGTATGACTCAAAGGCGTTCAAAAAGAGCGTCGGACTGAACGGAGTCGGTATCAAGGCGGTTAATGCTCTGAGCCGATACTTCGAGGTGAAGTCGTACCGCGACGGGAAAGTGAGATGGCTCACCTTTGAAAGGGGCGAGCTGAAGACAGACGTTACAGAGGATACACAGGACGAGAACGGTACGTTTATATATTTCGTGCCCGACGACACTCTGTTCAAGAACTTCTCTTTCCACGACGATATCGTAGAGGAGATGTTGCGCAACTATACATATCTGAACACCGGACTTGCCATCATGTACAACGAGAGGCGCATCCTGAGCCGCAACGGACTTGCCGACTTGCTGAAAGATACGATGACCGCCGACGGACTGTATCCTATCGTGCATCTTAAAGGAGAGGATATTGAAATTGCATTCACTCATACCAACCAGTATGGAGAGGAGTATCACTCGTTCGTGAACGGACAACATACTACACAGGGAGGTACCCACCAAAGTGCTTTCAAAGAACATCTTGCAAAGACAATAAAGGAATTCTACGGCAAGAACTTCGAATATACAGATATTCGCAACGGACTCGTCGGGGCAATAGCAATAAACGTTGAGGAACCGATGTTTGAAAGTCAGACAAAGATAAAACTCGGTTCGCTGACGATGAGCCCCGATGGAGTGAGCGTAAACAAATACGTGGGTGATTTCATAAAGACTGAGGTTGACAACTATCTCCATCGCGACAACGAGGTCGCCGAGGTGATGCTGCAGAAGATACAGACCAACGAACGTGAACGTAAGGCTATGTCGGGTGTTGCCAAAATTGCCAGAGAAAGGGCGAAGAAGGCTAATCTGCACAATAGAAAGCTGCGCGACTGCCGTATTCACTACAGCGACGTGAAAAACAACCGCAAGGAGGAAAGTGCAATATTCATTACTGAGGGCGATTCGGCGAGCGGAAGTATAACAAAGAGTCGCGACGTAAATACCCAGGCGGTGTTCTCGCTGCGCGGTAAACCTCTTAACTCTTTCGGACTGACAAAGAAAGTGGTATATGAGAATGAGGAATTTAACTTGCTTCAGGCTGCCCTCGATATAGAGGACGGACTCGACACGCTGCGCTACAACAAGGTTATTGTGGCTACGGATGCCGATGTCGACGGAATGCATATCCGTTTGCTCATAATCACGTTCTTCCTGCAGTTCTTTCCCGACCTTATAAAGAAAGGACATGTCTATGTGTTGCAGACTCCGCTCTTCCGAGTTAGAAACAAAAAGACAAAGATTAAGTCGAAGGATGTGAAGGCTTCTGCCACGGGGAAGGGTGACTTCATCACCCGCTACTGCTATTCTGAAGAGGAGCGTATGGCTGCTATCGAGGAACTGGGACCTGATCCTGAGATAACCCGCTTTAAAGGTCTTGGTGAGATAAGTCCTGATGAGTTCAAAAACTTCATCGGACCGGACATACGACTCGAACAGGTTACCCTTCACAAAACAGACCAGGTGCAGAAACTCCTGCAATATTATATGGGAAAGAATACTCCGGAACGACAGAACTTTATCATTAACAACCTGGTGATTGAAGAGGATAGACCGGAAGAGGAATAATGAAGCCCATTCCTACCACCAGCCCCCTCCAACTCCCCAAAAGGGGAGAGAATGGGAAAATGAAAAAAATGATGCCCCCTCCAACTCCCCCAAGGGGGAGAGAATGGGAAAATGAAAAAATAAATTAAAAATTTAGATA
>DAIOXG010000068.1:0-10052 GCA_036758085.1 Prevotella sp.
GGCTTACTCGGGACTTCCACCCGTTAGACAATGCTCATGCCGAGCATACAAAAAACGGGAAACGATTCTGCAAATCATTCCCCGTATATTATATGCTTATATATATTCTGTGGCTTACTTCATTTCCACTGCATTGCCAATACATCCGTTAGGCATCTGGATGTGTACCAGGTTGCAGATGGTTGCGGCGATATCGGTGATATAAGTAGGATGGCTTGTCTTGCCCGGCTTTATGCCCCAGCCCATCATCAGGAATGGGATATGGGCATCATACGGGTTCCACTCTCCGTGGGTAGTTCCGGCGTCAATCTTGTCGCCGTAAATCTCATACCATCCCGGCTGCATGATTAGCTGCACGTCGCCATTGCGCTTGCGGCAGTAACCGTTGATGATTTTCTCTCTGATTAAAGAAGGAATGGTTGATGTTGAAACCTTGTCCATATCCACGGCATACGCCACATAGTCCTTGTTCTGGAAATATTCCACCACGTCGGCTTTCACATCACACAGTTTCAGTCCTGCCTTTGCAATGGCTTCATGATCGAGCACTACGGTATATGACATGATGTATCGTGCCAAGTCGGCTGTGGTGTTGTATTTCTGCTTCAGATAAACATTAAGGTCTTTCAGTTCCTTCGTGTAGAAGAATCCTCCGGCAGGTATGCCGTGTTCCTGGTTCATCAAGATATTGTTGGCTGCTCCGTGGTCGGCGGTGAGGAATACGAGATACTGTCCCTTGCCGATAGTCTGGTCGAGGAAGTTGAAGAAGTCTGCAAGTCGCTTGTCGAGGTCAACATACTGGTCTTGAATGAGCTGGCAGTGTGTGCCGTATTTATGTCCGATTTTGTCGGTAGACGAAAAGCTGATGCAAATCATGTCCGTCTCGCCCTGCTGTCCGAGTTTCTCATTTGTAATGACGTTCTTTGCCATATCGGCAGTTACTTCGTTTCCGGCAGGCGAATAGTTAATCTGTTCGCTTGTGTATTTGCTCACCGTCTTGTTATATTTCTCCACCCAAGCCGGGAGTTGCTTCATATAATAGGTGCTCGAAACGAACTTGCTCTGTTTGCTGTCAATCCAGTAAGCCGCGTCGGCAGCATGTCCGGCAGGAAGGATTGCTGCACGGTCTTTTATGGAAACGCCGAACACGCGCGATTTGAAGTTCGTTGCCACTTTCAGTTCGTCGCCGATAGTCGTTGTCAGCAAGTTGCGCGGCGACATCTGTCCTGCCTCGCTCTTTGTTCCCACTCCCTCAACGGTGTTGTCGCTTGTGCAGTAAACCATTTTTCCGTTGATAAGGAAGTTGTTTCCCTGTATGCCGTGGATAGACGGTACAGAACCGGTGTAGATAGATGTGTGTCCGATGGCTGTAACAGCTGGGAGGTAGTTAATCATCGTGTTTTCGCAGTCGAAGCCGTCGTTCATGAGACGCTTGAATCCACCCTCGCCATAGAGGTTGTAGTAGCGGTGGAGATAGTCCCAGCGCATCTGG
This sequence comes from Prevotella sp., assembly GCA_036758085.1. Classification (GTDB taxonomy): domain Bacteria; phylum Bacteroidota; class Bacteroidia; order Bacteroidales; family Bacteroidaceae; genus Prevotella. The sequence continues at coordinate 1,493 of DAIOXG010000068.1, forward strand.
TCAACGGCGATGCCGACGATGAGTTTCGGACGCTCCTGGGCAAATGTAGTGATTGCTGCCAGGAGCATGATAGCTGATAATAATAGTTTCTTCATATTGATATAATTTTGTTGTTGTTATTTGGGAGTCCTCGGAGAACTCCCAAAACTTAATACTTATCTCGTCAGTGAGAACTTCAGACTCAGTCCGAAGTCCTGAGTTGTTGTCGGATAACTGCTGCTCGACAGGAGAGGCGTGTTTGTCTGACGGTCGTAATAGAAACTCATTGTCAGGAGTCTCGACAGAGTGTAGTCGGCAGCAAACGAGAGCTTGAAGGCTGAGTTACCGCTGCTTGCCGAACTTGTCATCGATGCAATGTCGCGGCAGATGGCAGCCTGTTTGCGGAACGACAGGTCGAGACGCAAGTTGAGGTCGGTATTGAAACCGCTGCGGTTATTCCTGTTGTTCTGATTCTTGTTCTGTTCCTGACTGTTGTTGCTATTCTTCTTGTTCTTCGAGCTCTTCACTTTACGGCTCTTGCTTCCGCCGCCAAAGAGACCGAAGAAATCAAAGTTGTTAATCTTGTATCCCATACCTACTACCCAGTCGTTGCTCGACGACTCATTGAGCTGAATACTCGTCATACTGAGGCTGAGCACACGGGTCTTTCTGTATTCCAGTTTTGCCGTCAGGTTATTATGGAAAGTCATGTCAACACCGAGCAGAGGTGAGAACGACTCGTTGATGCTCACTGTCGATACGTTGAACATGCTGCTTGGCGTAGGGTTGCCAGTCGTAGCATCAGTTATGAATCCGAGTCCGTTCATATACTCCTGGTATGTGCTGAACGAACTGTAAGAGCCAACGGCATAAACACTCTTGTATGAGTGGTTGATGTTGAAACTCTTGAAAACATCGCGGAACCACGGCAGTCTGCCCAGTCCGCTATACCTTACCGTCCAGTTAGGCAGCAGCTTTGACAATGCCGGGAACAAGTCGAGCGAACCGCCTCCCATACTTGTATAAGTAGAGAGGAACGCCGGAATCATCACATCGGCACTGTATTTGTTTACCGTACCGTTTTCCGGGTTGAATACCGTTCCTGCGAAAGTTGATCCGGCAGGGTAGGTAGCACCGGTGTATTGATTCTCTACCCTCTGACGGAATCCCTCAAGCGAGTTGCAGAACTTCTCGAACGATGCCGAGTGGTATCCGTTGTTGGCATCGCCCATGCTTTCGAATGCTGTTCCCAGACTGATAGTTGTCATGGTAAACGTTCCGCTCTGAGTCGTCGGCATGCCTTGATACATATACTGTATACTCTTAGCCGTGGTCTGTGTGCGACTTGCATTGAGGTCAATCTTCAGATCCTTAATAGGTTCAACCGTCATCCTCAGCTGCAAATCCTCCGTCTTGCTCGAAGTAGCCGGTGTAGCCACACTGTCAGCCATGAGCAGCCAGTTGCGTTCCGCACTCTTCGTAACATAAGAATCGTCGACCAGTCCGAAGGCAAATCCCAGTCCTGGAGCCATGATGCCACCCGTGTGCTGTCCGAACACATTGCCCACTTCAGGCATGAATCCCGGCAGCGACAAACCGTACTGGTTGCGGTAAGAGAGGTTAATGTTGCGTACCATCATCAATCCTCGAGCCACCACCTGCATAGTCTTGTACCAACTCTGGTTCTCGAGCGGTTCCTTAGCCGTGACGGTAAGTTTAATTGTTGTGGCAGTATCCACCTTCGACGTAATCTTAATCTTGTTGTTGTCCACCTTTTTATATTTAAGGTTAAACAACTTGCCGTCTTTGGTCTTTGCCATTACAATCAGTCTCTTGCTGTTCTTGCCGTGAGAAATCGTAATCGTTGTGTCTGGCAGAAGTTTTATCTCCCTCTCAAACGACTTTTTGTTCTTCGGCAGTTTCTTCTCGTCTTCGGTAGGTTTCTTCTTGTTGTCATTTCGCTTCGCAATCGTCGAGTTCTTCACTCTTGGCGATATCGACGGACGCTTGTTGAACCTCTCGTTCGTCTTCTTCAGGAACGGCACGTGGTTGTACAGTTTCTCCAGATTGAGCGCACCGTTGATATTAAGCGTGCGGTTATTGGCGATAACGTTGCCGAGCGACTGTCCGTCCTCCTGGGTAGTGCCTCGAGTCCAGCTGTAGGTTGCGTTATAGTTGGCATCGGCATTAATCCAGTCGAAGATAGGTATAAGATTGAGTGGAGCCTGATAAGAAGCCGTGAAATTCTGGTTATAGTCGAGCGGTCTTCCCATGTGTTTGATGCTCGTCCATACAGAGTCTTTCCATGCCGAATACTGGTCTGGATAACGGCTCTTGTCTATCGGAGTATACGGTTCCTCAATCTCGGCATGAGTAGCACTGTTGAAGCTCATGTGCAGATTTTTCGTCAGATCCCATCTAATGGAGAATTCCCTGTTCCACAGGAACTGCTCGCTGAAGGTCAGCGGCAACTCATTATTCTCCGTGCTCTCCATGTCTCGCTCCTGCAGCTCATAGTAGTTTCGCATAATCTCCGTGTTAAACGTAAGGTTCTGCGGTAGCCAGTTGAGCCCGAAGCGTTTCAGAATGTCATACCACTTGCTTCTGCTCTTGATCTTCTTGAAAGGTTCAAAAGCCTTATACACTGGAGTATAGCTGTAGTTCATCGATCCGCGCCAGTTGTCTTCGTTCTCGTATATCGTCGTTTCTCCGCTCGTATGACGGTGGCTGTGACTATAGCTGAACGAGAAGTTTGCCGGGTCATACGGCATCGGGTGCTTCTTCGTTGCAATTCCCACTTTCATGTTAGAAAGCGAGAAGTTAGTGTTCGTAGTCTTCGTTACGGCGATACTCTCAATAGAGTCGCGTTCATGTCCCTCCATGGCGCTGAGGGCATCATCGAGTTTCATATCCGTGTCGAGCGGATTATATTTAGGACGAGTTTCCTCCTTAGTCACGGAGTAATATAAAGGTATAGAAACCTTAGCTTTGTCGGGGAAGAATTTTCCCAATTCGAAGTTTGTCGTAACGCTATACGTCTTGTAGTTGTCTTGAGCCCTTTGAGCCACTCCGTCCTCAAGTCCTCCGAATCCCTCCGACACGTATTTGCCGGTTACGTTCACGCTACCCACGTCAGACAGCTGCATGTTGAGGTTACCCTGGGCAGCCCAGCCGCCAGAGTTGTTGTATTCCTTAAGTCGCAGTTCGTTTACCCAAATTTCTCCGGATTTCTGTTCCGTGGCAAGGTTTCTGATACCGATAACCATTGTCCTTACCTCTCCGAGAGTAGGGTTACCCACGATGCTCACCTTGTTGTTCGGGTTCTCCTCGTCGTAAGCCGAATACGGGAAGGTGTATGAAGCCTGTCCGATACTCTTCGCCTTGTTTCTTTCCTTCTTGAGAGTAGTGAAAACGCTCAGCGGGATATTGAGCATATTGTCCTCCGGCCATACCGCTTTGCAGTCGGCAGACGAATATCTGTCGTAATGTCCTGGTGCAGTAAGCTTCAGCGGAATCTCGTATTCATAATAGTTGCTCTTGTAGTCGGAACCGAGTCGTACGAAGAGAGCCAACTGGTTGTCCTGCAGGTTTGTCGTGTTCTGTTCGAAGGCATTGGCGTGAACGAACATCTGCAGTCGCTTGTATTGTCTGAGGTCGAGGTTCGTGTTTTTGTAAACCGCCTTTGCCTCGCCGTTCGACAAGTTCGTTACCTGGATGTCGAGAGCCTGCTCGTTAGCCTCCGTAAGTTGAGGCTGAGTAGGATCCTGTTCACGTCGGATTCCCGGCGGCAGAACGTAGTTCACCGGTACACGGTCGTTGTTCTCCTCGATATTCACGGCACTGACAGCCATCTTTCCCGATTCGCTGCCGGTAGACAGCGACTGCTCGTATATTCTCCATTCGCCCCTAACGAGATCGAGACTACCGAATCTCATCACGATAGGCATCTGGAAGTTTGTGAGGAACATACGCATGAAGCGGATAGAAGTAAAGTCGGTAATTCCGCCCACGCGGCGCTCATAGTCGTCAACCGGAATACGGAACTGGTACCATGTTACAGTCTCCGTAGTATCGTTGCGCAGTTTAACAGACGTTTCACGTTTATCCACGATATAGTTCTGTCCGACGACGAGATCTTGCGGACGAATGCTGACATGATACTGGAAATACTTCTCGTATTCGTTCAGCGTGTAGTCCTGGTTAATGTCCTCCACATCAGGAGTCGTCTTGTATGATGTATCGTAGCTCTCGCTTCTCGAGTCGCTGTCAGGCGAGTTTCCTTGTGGGTTGTTGATACGCTTGTAGCGCTCCAGGATAGGAGTGCGGGCATTGTCGAAGTCGGAACCGCGGAAATAGTGGTAGTCGTCGTTAGCCGGGTCAGCCATGATAGCCTCGAGGGCAGGACCGGTAACACGAGCCTGTGCTGCATTCAAGAACTCCTGATAAGAGCCGAAAGCCTTTTCCTCCTCGTCGGTAAGTCCGTTGAACCCGACATCCTGTTTAGCCCTTGCTCCCGATGAAGTGGCAAAGGCGTATGTTACAGTAGACTGTGTAGGAATCTTTCCCCATTGTGTAGTAGTAAAGCTGCTCGAGCCGTCGACCGGCATACCGCTTTCGTAGAATTTCTTTCCGTCACGCAAAACATCCTCGCTGACCTCACCGAGATTGATGTAGAAATCACCGCCATATTGTGCGGCGTTAGGCTGCTGGTTGGAATAGATAAACGGATCGAGCATCCAGAATTCGATGTATTCGATATTTGCCGTTTCGAAATCGTTAGTGTCGAGTCTACGCATCATTCCGCCCCAGTTGTTTTGAGGTGTAGGCAGCGTACCGTCGCTGTTAAGATTAGGATTGAAGTTATACGGACCTCTTTCCGAAGGATAGTAAGCGAGGTTCAGAATAGGCAGAGTAGCCGTAGCTCCGTTGTAAGAACTCTGGTCGCGGTTAGGGAACAGTTCCCTTACATATACCTCTCTCACGTAATGGTTGGAGAGTTGGTGAAGGTCGCTCTTGATATGTCCAGGAGTCAGCGAGCTGCTTCTTCTCGTAAACAGCGGATCGATGTTATACCATGCCAGCAGAGCGCGTTCGTATCCGCTCTGCAATGTTGCTTTGTCGTTGTAGTTTGGGAACATGGTAGGCACGCTCGATATTATCCATGATGATGGAGTGCTCACGTCGATAGTGCTCTTCGTATTTTCAAAGTCGTCGAGATACGAAGCATTGTCTTGTGTTCCGCTTGCCTGTCCGGCGATGAGCTGGGCAAATTCTCCGGTGAACGATATCTGCGACGGCTGCGTACAGTGCAGGAACGGAATCTTGTCGAGCAGGTTAGTAAGCCACTGGCTCTCTTTCTTCCAGTTGATGTTCAGTCCCCAGAGAGTATTGTTCAGCGGTTCGGATCCCATCGAGACCTTAGTCGTAAGAGCCTGTTCCGAGAGATGCTGGAATGTACCGCTGAGCTGGAAGTTCTTAGAAAAGTCGTATTCCCAGTTCAGTCCGAGCATCGTCTTGCGCTGCTGTGCATAGTCGGTGTTGCTTTCGAGCGACACGTTCACGGCAGTTCCGGCGTCGATGATGCTCTGGTTCAGGATAGTAACCTCTCCGGCAGAATAGTCCACGCTATAGTCGGACCCTTCCTGCAGAGTAACTCCTCCGGCAGTAACGACCACAGACCCCTGCGGCACGTTGTATGCGCCGAGCGAAATCACGTTGGCAGAAGTGCCTCGATATTGTCCGGTAAGTCTGAACTTATCCTTTTCGGCAATCTGCTTGGCGATAGTCTTTGTAGAGTCGTAAAGTTCAGTATAACTGTATTTAGCAGCCTTTTCCGGTGATACGCCTTTGGCGAGAAGAGCCTGGTAGAGATATTCTCCGAAAGGTTCAGCCTCAGGGAAGAACACACGTCCGTTGCTCACGGTATACCCTTCTACGTAGTCGAAATATCCGTTGCTGTGAGCCTTGTTGTTATTGTCGAGGCGGTCAGCACCGAGGAGCTTAATCATCGTCATGTCTTTCACCTGCTGTTCCGGTATATACGACAGATACACGCCGGTGGTATCGCTCTGGTATTTCACGTCGAGTCGGAACTTGTCCTTTTCCACCGAAGAAGCGAGATAATACACGTTCTTCATCATCAGGTCCCAGTTGCCTTGGCTCGGGTTGTTGCTGGTGTTTTTCAGCGACTTTACGAACAGAGCCTTCTGTACGTCCTGCTGGTCGGATGCGAACTCACCCACCTGGTAAGTCTGTCCGCCGGCAGTATATTCGTATGCTATTGCAAGCACCTGGTCGGTTTGCAGCGTAGACTTCAGCGAGATATATCCGAGAGCCTGGTTCACGGTATATTCCGATGAATTGAGCAGTCGTGCGCTCTGTAGCTTTTCGTAGTCGGCACCGCCCACGAACCCCGGTATTCCGTCGAGCACGGTACTCGTCTGGTCGATGTCCCTTGCAGCAGCGTAGGAGTTTACCATTTCGGAGTATTCGCTGTTGGCATTGTTCGACGGCACGGGCAGTCCGGTGAGTCCCCACATCGGGTTGCTCACCTTGGTGTTCTCTCCGAGGTCGGTAAGTGCGATGATGTTTCGTGTATTTGTCGTCGTACCCTGTTTGTTCGTTACCCACACCTCCACACGGTTGATTGTAATACCCGTGGTTAGGTTAGGCAGCGTCTTCATTGCCGCATCGTATTTGTTGCGGAAATACTGCGAGAGGAAGAAGTGTCGGTTATCCTCGTAGTCGGTGGCGTCAATCTCAAACGGTGTGAGCTGCACTCCGCCTTTCGACGAAACGCTTTTGCTTGCCGATTTCTTCTGTGATACGACAGTCTGCAGTTTCAGCTTACCGAACTGCATGTCGGTTCTTATACCGAAGAGCGATGATGCTCCTTTCACGAGCGACGAGTTGCTCGGGAACGACACGTTTCCTGCCTCCACCAGCTTAATTATCTCATCCTCCTTGCCTTCGTATTTGAGTTTCAGATTTTGCGAGTCGAAGTCGAACGTAGCGTCGGTGTTGTAGTTGAGGTTCATGTTCACCTTGTCGCCCACCTTTCCGTTCACGTTCAGGTTAATCTTCTCGTCGAAGTTCATTGTTGTCGTGTTACGGTTTCGGATAGGCAGCGACGGGTTGTCGATTTCCTTCATTGTTGCTCCGAGCTTCAGTTCCGCCGTACCCTGAGTCTTGATGCGCACGCCGCCTGGACCGAATATCTTCTCAGCCGGTCCGAGGTCGAAATGCATGTCGGAGAACGAGAATTTGTCTTTTCCCTTCTCCTTCACAATCTCGTCGTTTTTAGATCTGAAGAAGGCGTTCATCTCCTGCTTCTCGCTCCATTTGCGGTATTCGTCCGGTGTCATCATCACCGGTGTCGATAGGTATCCTCCGCCCATTTTCGAACCGAGGAAATATCTGTTCAGCGTGTCGTTGTATACCACGTCCTGCTTGATATTGTCAGGCATGGAGAGGTCGGCAGTACGCTTTTCAGTATCCTTTGCCGTAATGGGAACTGTTCGCTGCACCTTCCATTTCGGGTGGAGCAGCGAGTCGGGGATGGAATCGTCCTCGATAACGAGAGCCGAGAGTCCCGATTTTCCTTTTCCTGTAGTATCAGCATCAGCCTTGGCATTGTCGCGGACTTTATTGTCCTTGTTCTGCAGTCCCTGTCGCTGTCGTCTCACGGAGAGACGTGTGCGGTCGTCTTGCAGCTGCGGCAACACGTTGAAGGCGAGCATGTTGATGCTCACCAGGGCGATGATGAATATCGTAAGTTTCTTGAGATTCTTCATTTATTATTTTATCTGTTTCAGAGCGAGTTTTACGACCTGTTCTACTGGCAGTTCCGGATTCTCCTTTAGAATAGCCGACACTACTTTTGCCGACGGTGCTGGTGCGAATCCGAGCATGGTGAGGGCTCCGATAGCCTCGTCGTGAACTTCCTTGTTCACGGCAGCAACCTGTGCTTTGGCACTGCCAATGCTGATTTCGCCTCCGAAGTCGGCAGTGGCAATCTTGTCTTTCAGATCCACGATGATACGCTGTGCCGTGCGCAGTCCGATACCCTTCACAGTCTTCAGCAGTTTCTCGTTGCCGGTGGAAATGACGTTACACAATTCTGCCGGCGAGAGTGCCGAGAGAATCATCCTTGCCGTGTTGGCGCCCACTCCTGAAACGCTGATGAGCAGTATAAACATCTCGCGCTCCTGTCGGGATGAGAATCCGAACAGGGCGTAGGCATCCTCTCTGATGCTTTCAAAAACATACAGTTTCACTTCCTTCTTGTTCTGTATGTTGCTATAAGTGTTGAGCGAGATATTCATGCCGTAGCCCACGCCGTGTGCCTCGACAACAGCGTATGCAGGCGTGACTTCAGCAAGTTCGCCCTTGATGTATTCAATCATAAAAATCTATTAATGGTGTATATACATTATTATTAACGCAGGTTATATATATATATTGTGTCAGAAAGTCATTTTTTATTCTCCTGGTATGGTGGCGATGGTGAAATCGGGTGTTACAGTTTGGTTCTTCGTCAATTTAGGTGGTAAGGATTTTAGACGAAAACCTATAAAACCCC